>JAISLN010000139.1 GCA_031290835.1 Prevotellaceae bacterium | reverse complement strand
AACCGGTAACACAACAATGGCAAGGCTGATTGATGCTGCACCAACGCGCATTGGCGCTACGCTGCTTCGGCGATGGAGAGCGGGAGGATTGCTGCTTTTTTGTGCCGCAGCTATGCCCGGCGCTACGCTTGCGCAGGAGGGAGCGGCGAACAGCCCCGTAGCCGCGCAAGCCCCGCGCTTTCGGGTGGGCGGATACGGCGAGGCGGTGATGCAGCGCATGTTCTACAGCGACAACGCTGCCCGATACTACTACCCCGAAAGCTACGCCAGCGCTTCGCACGGGCGCTTCGACCTGCCCCACGTGGTGCTCTACATGAGCTACGATTTTGGGCGCGGATGGAAGATGTCGGCGGAGCTGGAGTACGAGCACGGCGGCGGCGGAGCTACCTACGAAATAGAGAACTCCGAAGCGGGCGAGTACGAAACCGAAATAGAAAAAGGCGGAGAGGTAGCCATTGAGCAATTTTGGATTGAAAAGCATTTTTCCCCATACGCCAACCTGCGCATGGGGCATATTATTGTCCCCGTGGGCATTACCAACCAGCACCATACCCCCACGGAGTTTTTTACGGTGCTCCGCCCTGCGGAGGAAACGAGCTTGCTGCCCTGCACGTGGCACGAAACGGGCGTTAGCCTGTGGGGGCAGGCGGGCAGGTGGCGCTACGAGGCGCAATTCATTGCCGGGCTCGACGCCGAGCGCTTCAGCAACGTTGGCTGGGTCTCGGGCGGCGCCACCTCCCCCTACGAGTTTAAGATAGCCACCGCCTACGCCGGCGCTTTTCGCCTCGACAACTACTCCGTAAAGGGATTGCGGTGGGGCGTGAGCGCCTACTACGGCTACAGCGCGGCAAACAGCCTAAAGCCCGACCGCTACAAAAGCCGCAACGTAAGGGGCGTGGTGAGCATCGGCTCGCTCGACGCCACGTATAGCGCCCACAACGTGCTGGCGCGCGTCAACGCGGTGTACGGCAACCTCGGCGGATCGTACGATATTTCGATGGTCAACAAGCGGCTGCCCTCGGCAAGCCCGTCGCCACGCACGGAGGTGGCCTCCGACGCGCTGGGCGCATACGTGGAGGCCGGCTACGACGTGCTATCGCTCTTTGGCGGCCGCAGCTACACGGGCAACAAGCTCTACCTGTTTGGCCACTACGGCTACTACGATACGATGCTCAAAACCGCCGATGGTATTGCAGACAAAACGTGGTGCGCACGGACTACCATCAGCGCGGGGCTGAACTACTTCCCGCTAAAGGAGGTGGTCGTTAAGGCAGAGTACAGCTTCGGCAAGCTGGCGGCGCCCTACAACAACGAGCCGGTGATTTCGCTGGGCATTGGCTACGCCGGAATGTTCAGATAGCCAAAAGTAGGGGTTGGCGGTGCGCTCTTTGACATGCTGTTTACACGCTTGCGCTTTTGAAAAAAAGCGCTACCTTTGCTTGGGTTATGTACAACTATAAAAAATTTTAATGCTATGCAAACGTACCAAATCGACGCTTGGGTTTCGGAAAACGGAACTATTGCGCTTCCCAACATGCCGGACTTGTACAACAAGGAGGTGCAGCTGGTGATTACGCCAAAAGAGGAAAAAAAAGGTGAGGAAAAAAAAGAAAAAAAAGATGAGAAATTTCAGCCTGCTTCGGAATTTGGAAAGTTGTGCTATTCGCTGCGAAATTGCCGCCCGTCGGAAGAGGAAAAGAATGAAGAAAGCCGGGTAGATGAGCTTAGGTATATATACCTGAAGAAAAAGTACGATATAGATGGCGGCTATATATCCGACGAGGATGTGGACAACGCCCGATACGAATACTTAATGGAAAAGTACAAATGATACGGGGTGCTATTAGTTCCCTCCCCCCAAAGCGTGTAAACAGCATATTTTCGATGTTTACGCGCTTTTTTTATGGAATTAATTCACCAACAAATAACACAAATGCTAACGACTAAAACAATTATTAAAATGAAAAAGTACATCAAAACCCTCTTTCTTGGAGCGACAGCCGTAGCGCTGTCCGGAACTTTTGCCTCGTGCGAAAAAGACAAAACGAGCGATGACACTTCAACGGATGCGCGCTACAAAGCTATTCTCGCGCAGTACGTGGATGCTACCGTAGTACCTACCTACAAAGCGCTGGCTGAAGCGGCGCTGGAAATGCGGGCTGCCAACGATACGCTAAAAAACAACCCCACCGACGCCGCCATGCAGGCAGCCTCTGCCGCGTGGATGAAAGCCCGTATTGAGTGGGAGCTGAGCGAAGCGTTTCTATTTGGCCCCGTGGGCGAAGACGCTTTTGATATTGACGGACACATTGACTCGTGGCCTCTGGAGCTCAACGCTATTACAGAATCAGTCGGAGCCGGTGGAGATATTTCCGGCAGCAGCGCGTGGAGCGAGCTCGACGCCGAAGTTATCGGCTTTCACACAACCGAATATCTTCTTTACCGTAATGGACAATCCCGCCCTGTGGCAGATTTGACGCCAGCCGAGCTGAAGTACCTTACCGCAGCTACCGATGCGCTGGTGTGGGATTGCGTGCTGGCATACGTGGCTTGGGCAGGCGAGGAAAATGTTTCGGCGGAGATAAGAGCTGTTTTCAACGAAAACTCCGAGGTGGTGGCAGCGCTGAATGCTACTTCTGCTTTTAAAAATTTTGCCGCTACGCTGAAAAATGCAACCGGCAAATATGACGGCAACCTTGCCGCCGCCTTGAGCGAAATTTCTACCGGCGCAGCCGATATTGCCGATGAGGTAGGCGCAACAAAAATTGAATCGCCATTTACAACAGGTAAAACCGAAGAGGTAGAATCGTGGTACAGCTGGCACTCGCTCGACGACTACCAGAACAACATCAAAAGCATCAAAAACGCCTACTACGGTGGACGCAATCTTAACGCACCAAACCCAAACTCTTTGAGTATCTTTGTCGCCGAAAAAAATGCCGCGCTTGATGCCAGCATTAAAGCTAAGATAGATGATTGCATTGCAAAAATCGCAGCTATCGGCACAGGAGAAAAATCGTTCTATGAAGTAGTGCGCGATAAAGCTAATGCAGCGCAAGTGGACGCCGCCGTGGACGCCTGCGCGGAGCTGGGAGGATTATTTGAACAAATCAACAACGACGTGATAAAGTAGCGTGCAGCATTGTACAGCTTAATACGTTTTTTTATGAACAACAAGCTATTTTTGGCGGCATGCTGCCTGACGCTGGCAGCTGCCTGCAACGACGACGATAACAGCGCCAACAAGGGCAAAGCCAATCAGGAGTACAGCGAGGAGTACTACGCCGGCGGCAAGGCCGGAACGGTGTTTATCACCTCGTCGTTTGCCTACAAGCAGCCCATGCCCGTGATAGACGAAGACCCCACGCTGTACAGGCAGTTCATGCGCGGCGAGCGCATTGCCGACAAGAGCTT
>JAISLN010000138.1 GCA_031290835.1 Prevotellaceae bacterium | reverse complement strand
GGACAGTCCCGCAGGGACGGCACTTATCCGCAGGCTTTAGCCGGCGGATGGAGATAGGGTAATGGCTACAGCACGAGAGCATAGCGTGTCCGCCGGTTAAATTCGCCGGATAAAGCCTACGGCTAATAAAGTGCCGTCCCTGCGGGACTTTCCGTGAGGGGATATTACTCGTGCCGTTGCCGTAGGCTAAAGCCTACGGTTAATAAAATGCCGTCCCTGCGGGACTTGACCGATTTTATTGGGCAGCAATGATAGTGAAAATTAAATGCTGCATAGTACTTAATGCAAATTATCAATGCTTCCGTTTTCGACAAAACGCTGTTACGCGATTTACTGTGTCCGCTACCGGAAGTTCACGTCAATCAAAAGGTCAAAGAGCAATTATCTTTACTCTGTTAAAACAATTAACAACCGAACGCACCGGTAGTATTCTATATTCTAAAATTCTATATTCTAAAATTCTATATTCTAAAATTCTACATTCTAAAATTCTACATTCTAAAATTCTACATTCTATATTCTACATTCTACATTCTACATTCTAAAATTCTACATTCTAAACCAAAATGACTCTTGAGCTTAAAAACGTTACGCTGGGTTACCCGAAAAAGACTGTGCTGAAGCACGTTTGCATGGAGCTGCACACGGGGCAGACTATTTGCGTGCTGGGCAAAAACGGCTCCGGTAAGACTACGCTGTTCAAGTCTATCCTCGGCATTCTCCCGCTCCTATCGGGGGAGATACTCCTCAACGGGAAGAGCGTTTGCCGGTGGAGCCGCCGGAAGTTTGCCCGCTTAGTGGCGTACGTTCCGCAGGCGCGGTCGCTGCCGTTTCCGTTCACCGCTCTCGACGTGGCGCTGTTTGGGCGCACCGCCCACCTGTCGGCGTTTGCCCTGCCTGCGCGGAAAGACCGCCTTATTGCCGAGGAGTGCATGGAGAAGCTTCGGATAGACCACCTCAAAAACCGCATTTTTACGCAGCTGAGCGGCGGCGAGCAGCAGATGGTCATCGTGGCGCGCGCGCTGGCGCAGCAGCCGGCCTTCTTGGTCATGGACGAGCCGACCTCGAGCCTCGACTTTGGCAACCAAATAAAAATTATCCGGCAGGTAAACGAGCTGAAGAGCGAATCGCTGGGCGTCCTAATGGCCACCCACTCGCCCGACCACGCCTACATGTGCGGCGCCGACGTTGCCGTTGTTCACGGGGGGGAGCTGCGCAGCTGCGGGCACAGCAGCCGGGTCATTACGGAGAAGATGCTGAGGGACGTTTACGGCGTGGACGTGAGGATTCTCACCATATCCGGCGGTGGCGGAGAGGATGGCCGGAAAATTTGCATGCCGATCATTGCATAGCGCCGCAAAAATCCTACGTAATTGTACTATTCGGGGAAAAATCCTACAAAAATGTAAAAAATGCCGCCGCCCGGCTGTACTCGTATCGGAGCGCAACGCGCAGGATTGGCGGCAAAAAATGTTAATTTAACGCAAATCTTATGATGGATGGAGTATTGATTTCCAATTATTTGAAATTTATTTCCCGCCAAAAAACCGCATTAAATTAACATTTCGGACGCGATGGCTGCCGTGCCGGTACGCTAATTGCTATGGATAAAAACGAATAACGAAGCGAGCAGGTGAAAAACGTTTGGAAACGTTTTGCCGGCTTGATTTCTTGCGCAGGGCGTTCTCCACGCGGCTGTATATCGAACTTCTAACTTTAAAGCAAACCAAAATGAAAAAGAACAGAATTTTTGCCCTTTTAGCGAGCGCAGCATTTTGCAGCGCTACGTATGGCCAACGCGCAGGCGAAGAAACCCCGCTCGAAAACGTGGCGCTCGAAGACGTGGAGGTTGTGGCCTACCGGCTGAAAAACATTTCGTACACCGACAGCGCCATTGCGCTTGGAGCGTGGAGCAATCTCCGCCTGCTGGACATTCCCTACTCCATTGCTACGCTTACGTCCGATATGATGAAGAATTTGCAGGTGAGTAGCCTGAACGAAGTTTCCAAGTATATGCCTTCTATGCAGATAGAAGCGCGCGGTGGGCTGGAGGTCGGTCGCCCGCAAACGCGCGGGTTTCAAGGCTCGGTGGTGGAGTGTAGCCGGCTCGACGGGATGAACATCGTTAGCACAACGGCGTACCCGATGGAGCAATTTGACCGCTTTGAAGTGCTGAACGGCATTGCCGGCTCGCTATACGGGCCGGCAAGCCCCGCAGGCTCCTTTTGCTACTCGTCGAAGCGCGTAAACACCGCCCCCACCAACGATGCAAGCATTTCGTACCAAACGCTGGGCCTTGGGACGTACCACGCCGACGTAAGCCGCCGATACTTCGCAGGCAACGATACAAGGAAGAGCTTTGGGCTTCGCGCTAACGCGCTCTACGCTGATGGAGAGGGATTTACAGAATACAGCAACCTCAGCCGTACATTTATCTCCGGCGCTTTTGACGCGCAGTACAACAGCTTGGCCATCGAAACGCACCTCAGCCGGTACAGCTACAAGCAGTACGGCTACGCCGGAGGCTTTTCCTACGGAAAAAATATTGAGCTGCCCACAGATCTTGACCCCACCAAAATAGGATACGGGCAGGAATGGGCAGGGATGGATTTGCGAACTGTTACCGCCAACGTAAATATCAAGTACACAGTTGGCAAATGGAAAATCACGGCCGGAGCGCTAAGCCAAACGGTGGACAGAGGAATGCTCAACCCGGGAATTAGCCTCACCGCCGACGATTCCATCAGCTACACGCTCAACGCCGCATCCGCCGCCGGCCGCTTCAAGGTTTTTAGCAACAGGGTGGCAGTCAATGGGTTGATGCACACCGGGAGGGTTGCCCATAGCATAGTAGCGGGAACAAGCGGATTTATATGGAGCATATACAGCTCCAACAGCAGCAAGAATATACCCCTCGGAAAAGCCGAGGTGCATACGCCGCTTACCTTTTCCATGCCGCAAATTCCCCCTCCGGACGGACACTACAAAACGTCCAAAAATACGCAGCAATCGCTCAACATAGGCGACAATATTACGTTCAACAAGCATTTTTCGGCAATGCTGTCGCTCAGCTACAACATCATAGACAACGAAAGCTACGCCAAGACGGGAGAAAAAGCGGGAGGCTACAACGGCAACGGGTTTTGCTATAGCGGCAGCCTGCTGTACAAGCCGGTGGACAACATGACCATCTACGGCGCTTACAGCGACGTCATTCAGCAAGGCGCCGTTGCCCCCAAGGGCGCTGCCAACGCCGACGAGGTGCTCGACCCTTACCGCTGCAAACAGTACGAGCTGGGCTACAAGGTGGCGTTTTCGGGGGTTGGCGCGGGGGTGGCCATATTCGACATATCGCGCCCGTTTCCATTCCTCGACTCGGAAGATAACGCCTACAAGCTGCAGGGCGTGCAGCGAAATAGGGGTATTGAAGCTTACGGCGACGCCGTTTTTAAGCGATTGCACGCCACTGGCGGAATCACCCTCCTCAACCCCAAGCTGAAGGATACGGGAATTGAAGAAACATCCGGCACGGATGTGGTGGGCGTTCCCAAAATTCAGGCGAACTTATTTGTGGAGTACCGGCTTCCGGCTTTGGAAAATTTGTCGGTCAACGGCAACGTACACCACACCGGCTCCAAAGCGGCCAACGATATAAATACTTTGAGCATTGAAGAATATACGACCTTTGACGTAGGCCTGCGCTATACCACTTCGTTTGCGAAGTACCGGATTGTATGGAATTTGCAGGCAACGAACTTGCTCAACAAGTGCTACTGGGCGTCCATTTTTCCGGGCAGCATCAACGGCAACGGAAGCAGCTACAGCGCTTTCCTTGGCTCTCCGCGCGAAATAAAAACGTCCGTAAGGCTGATATTTTAACCGACAAAAATCGCAGCACAAAAAATGAAAGCAACGAAAATACTCGCGTGCCTCGCTTTCCTTCTCCCTTTTGCACAGGAAAATGGGGCGCAGGGGCGCAAGGTGAACGTCAACGGAAAGGAAGCTATTGTTCCAACGTCCATTGAGCGCATTGCAGACGCTTGGCCTGCCCACAACATGGTGCTCTACATGCTGGGGTATGGGGACAAGATTGTAGCCACGAGCGTCAGCAAGCGGATGTGCCCGTGGTTTTACAAAATTAATCCGGCAATGCACCGCGCCGTAACGACTTTTGCGCCTTCCGGCGACAGCTCCATGGAGGAGCTGGTAAAGGCCAAACCCGACATTGTTTTCCTTACGCGGGTGCACGCCAACGCGGACTTTATTCGCAGCATGGGCTATCCGGTGGTGGAGCTGTCGTTTTCGGATTTTGAGGGGATGCAGCAATGCGTTTTGGCCACCGGAGACGTGCTGGGCAAAGAGGCGCGCATAAAGGCCGAAAAGTACGTTGGCTACCTAAAAAGTACAATACGCAAAATACAGCAATCGCTCTTCGGCATCGCTGCCGAAGAAAAGCCAAAGGTATTGCACATAACCTCGCTATCACCCATCACCGTCAGCGGGCGCGGCATTATCATGGACGAATGGATAAAGCTGTGCGGCGGCGTCAACGCGGCGGCGGAGGTAGAAATGAGCAAGCCGGTTTCATCGGAGCAGGTGCTCCTCTGGAACCCCGACGTCATCATATACGCCAACGCCTCGACCTCCATAACGGAGCAGGACGTGCTGTTGAGCTCCACGCTGAAAAGCACAAAGGCCGGGAAGACCGGAAAAATATACATCAACCCAAAGGGGCTTTTTTCGTGGGACAGGTACAGCATCGAAGAAGCCCTGCAAATACAGTGGGCGGCGCAAAAATTTTTCCCCGACCGCTTCCAAAATGTCGATATTGTGGCCGAAACAATCCGGTTTTACCGGGAATTTTTTGATTACGCCCTCACCCGCGAGGAGGCGGCAATGATTATCAAGGGCATAGCGCCCAACGAATTTTGAAAAAAACAGCAAGCGATGAAAACCGCAAGTATCCCCCAAACCTCGAATTTTCGACTCCCCTGCCGCGGATGCGCCATCATGCTGATTGAGAAATGCTACAAAAAGCACAAATGGTTTCACTTGGTGAGAGACCCTTTGGTGTGGGGAATGAAGTATCTGGCGTGGGTCAACGGGATTGAGGCGAATAGGCAAGCGGCAAAGCAATCCTACTGCAAGGGTTGTGTTCGCTTCATCAAGAACGAATTGGAGGAAAAATCGGCCACATTTAAGCTCCTCAACCGGCTTATTGCTCCGAGGTTTGCCCGCCTCCGCAACAGCATGGTTACGGAGCAAGACATGAAAGCTGCGCGGCAAAGGGCAATAGAGGCAAGTGCGTGAAAATATTGATGAACAAATGCTCACCTGTAGCATAGCTATACTATACTCGGTGCTATTGTGCGCATTTACTTCCCCCGCCGGATGGGCTACGCCGAGCTCCGCTTCGCTCCGGTTGCTTCGCTTCGCTACCAACGACTCAAATTTATATTATGTTCATTGTCAATATGTTGAATTGATTCGTTGCGATTGGCTTCGCCGAGCTCCACTGCGCTGCGCTGCGATTTCCCGTAGGGAAATAATGTCAATAGAAAAAGGTGCGTCCCTCCTTATTCCCGATTTCCCGTAGGGAAATAATATCAATAGAAAAATATGCTACCCCCTAGCGCCCATAGCCGTAGGGTAGGGTGTTCAGAGATACGAAATTTTTCTTCCGAAAATTGAGCTGAAAAAGGAGGTGGCAAAACCTCATTTTTACCTAATTTTTCAAACAAAACCACCTCAGTAGCAAAAGTATATGGTGCGGACAATACCTCATTACCTCATTGCTCGCTCGCAGCATAGCCCAATGAGGTTAATGAGGTTGGGTTGCAGGTGGCGTATTTCATGGCTACTGAGGTGGTTTTGTTTGAAAAATTAGGTAAAAATGAGGTTGTTGAGGCAGCTAATTTCGGCACAAATCAGCAGAAAAAATTACGCAGGTCTGAACACCCTACCCGTAGGGCTTCAATTTCGGCGCTTTCTATGAATTCCCTACGGGAAATCGGGAACAAGAGGAACGCACCTTTTTCTATTGATATTATTTCCCTACGGGAAATCGGGAACAAGAGAGACGCCGTTTTTCTATTGATATTATTTCCCTACGGGAAATCGAAGCGAAGCGGCGCCATTCGCCGCAGAGCACAGGGCAGCCGTTCGCAGCCGCCGTCATTCCGAGCGAAGCGAGGAATCTCCCCG
>JAISLN010000137.1 GCA_031290835.1 Prevotellaceae bacterium | reverse complement strand
ACTCGTACAGCTCCCCTAAGTAGCGCTGGGCGTGTGCCAGCCCCTGCTTGGCCGCCCGCTTGTACCAGTGGGCGGCCAGCCTTGGATTTTCGGGCACTCCTTCGCCCATTTCGTACATGTTACCCAAGTTCATTTGCGATATTTCATCGCCCTGCTCCGCCGCCTTTTTTGTCCAAAAAAACGCCTGCTTGACATTTTCCTTCACGCCGTACCCATGATAGTAGCACGTGCCCAGAAAGAACTGCGCTCCGGCGCAACCCTCCTTGGCGGCCTGCTTAAACAGCTTGGTAGCCTTGTCATAGTTTTTGTTTTCGTAGTGCTTTGCACCTTTGTAGAACAGCCTTACCGCTTGGGAGGCTACCTGAAACTTATTTGCAGCGTCGTCGGCATTTTTCATTTGCAGAGCATTTGAAAAGCGCATTACCATGCCCAATAACATCGTTTTTTCCACAAGTAAACATGTATTTATTCCCCATTTAATCCCCAAAATGGATGTCAAAAAAAAAAAATAAAAAGCGTGGGACTATCAACCTACCGGCTTCTGAGGTCTTAGGATACCTTGCGCAAAATAAGTGAATGTGCCCACGCCAATTTAATGGAGTGAGCGTCAAACTACTTATCCTATGCGCTTTGTGAAATTTCCTAAGTTTCAGAAGCCAGAATAAAAGCTAACGCTTTGTGAAATGGTCTGCTATGTTTTTACGTTATAATATAATCATACTTAAATGGTTAATGTTGACTGTGTGGCTAAGCTTTACATTACGGCAACGCTGCTTTATAGGCGGCGGCGATGTAGCGGTTGCAAAGATAGTGGTTTTTTAATTTAACGGCAGTAAAATATGCGGTTTTGTTCACCTAATTTTTGATGGCTACGCTCCATTTCCGATGTTTTTCACCTCGCTCTCCGTCGGCAGCAAAGCGCAATTTTTAGCCTGGTAATTAGGGCAACTTAAACTTTTTTTTGCGGCATTTACTTGTATATTACAAAGTTTTCGTGTATTTTTGCCGCGTGAATTATCTATTCATCATCAAAAATACACGAAAAACCCTATGAAAAAGTTAAAAAATATTAACAGGGGGGGGGTAAAAAGGCTCCCTCCTGTCCGCGCCTTAGCGGCTAAAAGCAAAGCTTTTCCTTTCCTGCCTTTAGGTGTACTCTTTATCTTTCTGCATCTTTACCTTTCCTTTAACCCGGCCGTAGAAAGAGGTTGGGGGTTAAACTTCATTAAATTTTTTGAGCTGCCCGTTATCGTGGCGTTTTACCTGCTGCTGGCGGCAGCGCTCCTGCCGCCGGTCAACCGCTTTTTGGCAAGCGCCGCCACCTTTGCTGGCCGCGTAGCGAGCGCTGCCGCTGCAAAGCGGTGGAGGCTTGCCCTCTTTGCGCTGATTTCCGTTGGCGCCGCCTTTGCCTTCCGGGCGCTACAGGTCAAGTATCTTTTTTTGGGCGATGTGGGCGTGCGCCCTGCGCAAATTGAGCAGGGCGAAATTATAAGCAACGAGTACCTTTCGATGTACCTCCTCATACGCCTCTACGGCTACCTGCACGCCGCCTGGGGCTACACCGGCCTGCAAACCATCCGGCTTGTGGCCTACGTCAGCGGGGGGCTGTTTATTTTCGTTTCGCTGCTCACCGCCGACGCGCTCGGAAAAACTTTTCTCAAAAAGCTGGCCTGCTTTGCGGCGTCCACCCTTTCGCTGGCCGCCATGGTGCAGTTTTGCGGCTACGTGGAAGTCTATACGCTTGCCCTGCTGTGCTTGCAGCTTTACCTCTACGTGTGCGTGCTGCACGTGCAGGGAAAAATCAGCGTCATTCTTCCGGTGGTTGCGCTGGCCGTGAGCATCGGAATACACCTGCTGCTGGTATGCATGGCGCCCTCGCTGCTTTTTCTCCTTTACCGCAGCCTGCTCTGGAAATACCCGCTTTTCAGGAAGCGCAGCACGCTCGCTGGGCTTGGCGTTGCGGCGGCGCCCTTTGCTTACTACTTCGTTGCGCATATTGCCTCGCGCGAAATGCTGCCCCTGGCGGCGGGCGAAAGAAATCTGCTCACCATGTTTTCCGTAGCCCACTACAAGGAATTTGCCAACCAGCTTTTGCTGGGCGGAGGGTTTGTCGTTATGGTGTGGGTAGCGGCGCTGCTGTTTTGCGCGGTGAATAAGGTGAAGCTTGCGGCGCTGCACTGGTTTTACGTTATCGCCTCCCTTTCCGTTACCGGGCTAATGTTCGTCTTTAACAGCTTACGGGGCAGCGGCGATTGGGATATTCACTCATTTACCGCCGTGGTAAACAACGCGCTGGCAGCTATCCTGCTGCTCACCCTGCACGAGCAAAAGCTTGTGCGTAACATCAAGTACGGCGTTTGTGTCGTAACGATTTTTGCGCTTCTGCACACCTCCCTTTGGGTTGCCACCAACGCCTCCGACAAGTCCATCGGCTGGGTGGAAAAGGCGTTTGAAAAAGACCCCGCCAACTACTACCGGGGCTCTTTCAGCAACGAATCCATGCTGGGCGCCATATTTTCGTCCAACAACCTCAAAGAAAAAAGCCTGTACTGGGAACAGAAAGCCTACCTGCGGCACCCCGACGACCCGCGAACAGGATTTAACTACGCCGGTATTTTGGTAAAAGAGGGGCAGCTGGACGAAGCCGTCAAAATCTACGAAGCATCCGTCCGCAAGTTCCCGACGTACGCCCTGCCCTACATGCAGCTGGTGGATATCTACCTGAAGCGCCAAAGCTACGAAGCGCTCTACCGCCTGCTTGCCAAAATGGAGGCCACCTACAGGCAGCAACCCGCGGCGTTTACCTCCCGCCTGACGCAGGAACAGCTGGATTCGTGCTTTGACTTGCTGCGGCAGCTGGAGCCGTCCTTCAGGCAGCTGCGCAGCCTTCCGCCCGCAACCGGAGCCACGTAAGCTACGCAACAAAAGCGAACCTAACGCACCCGCAAATGCGCGCCATCATCCCCCCGCAGCCACGCGATATTGTAGTAAGCCCTTTGAAGAAATTAACCAAACTCCGAGCAATAGCGCGACGTACTTGTCGGAATACTACGTACCTTTGAGGTGATTCGGACAATAAAAAAGACAATAAAAAGGGACGGCAAGCTACGCCGGCGTTGGGGATTTTGGATAAACATCTTGTGCTTGTAAGAAAATTCATATTTACGGTTGCGCTTTGCGGCGCGGCTTTCGGCGTGCCCTCTGCCCTTGCGCAAACCAAGACGCCGCAGCCGACGCAAAAGGTGAACGCCGGCGTGAAAAGCGCAAATGATTCTGTTGCAAACAAAGTGCAGCAGGCCGATAAGGATTTGCAAAAGCAAACGGACAAAATCAACAAGAAGATAGAGAAAATTACGTCGAAAGCTGACGAAAAAATTGAGAAGGTTGACAGCAAGCTGAGCAGCGCAAGCGAAAAGCTGAAGGCGGCCACCATCAAAAAAAATACGCGGGTGATGCGCGCCTACCACAACCTTACCGCCTACTACAACGTGTACTTCAACGCCAACGACAGCTACAAGGAGGGCCTCAAAAAGGCGGCAAAAGACTACCCCTTTGACTACATGCAGGTGCTGCCCATCTTCCCGTTTGAGGCAAAAGAGATTCCCGCCATGGTAACCGCAGAAATGGCGCGGACGCTCGAAAAATCCGACAAAACAATAAAAAAACACTCCATCACCAACAAGCCCGAGCTGAAAAAGGGCAAGCGGCTGACCAAAGAGGAGCAGGAGTTCTACAACCGCCGCGAATTTTGCCGCTCCATCGACGACGCCTACCTCCTCATCGGCAAGGCCAACATCTACCTGCACGAGTACGACCTCGCCCTGCTCGCCTTTGACCACGTAATGGTGGAGTACCCCTACGAGCCAACGATATACGAAGCGCGTATATGGTCGGCGGTGGTGGCGGGCGCAAAGGACGAGGTGTCGCGCGAGCGGGAAATCCTCACCGCCCTGCTGGCCGACAAAAAATTTCCCCCCAAGTACGCCAAGCTGCTCAACGAGGCAAACGCCGATTTGCTCATCCGTGAAAAAAAGTACAAGGAGGCCATCCCTAAGGTTGAAAAAGCTATCAAAAGTACCCGCGGCGTAAACCGGCAGCGCTACCACTTCATACTCGGGCAGCTCTACCAGCAAACGGGCAACGCAAAGAAGGCAATAGCGCACTACACCTCCGTTATTCGCCGAATGCCGTCGTACGACCTTGAGTTTCACGCAAGGCTCAACAAGGCGTTTCTGTCGGTGGGGCGCAAGGGCGAGGGGATGCGCAAGATGCTCCTGAAAATGGCAAAGGACGAAAAAAACAAGGAGTACCTCGACATGATCTACTACGCGCTGGCCGAAATGGAGATGAACGCCAAGCGCACCGGTCCGGCCATAGCGTACTACAAGCTGTCTGCCGCCAGCAGCAAAGGCGATAGCCCGCAGCGCGTGCGCTCGTGCCTCATGCTTGCCAAGTACTTTGAGGCGCAGGGCAGCTACGAGGAGGCGCAGGCGTACTACGACAGCACGGCCATGGTCATGCCCAAAACCAACCCCGAATACGAAATGGTGAGCAGCAAGGCGCAAAACCTTGGCAAGCTTGCGGCAAACCTGCGCATTATCAAAACGGAGGACAGCCTGCAGCACATAGCCCGCATGAGCCTCAAAGAGCGCGAAAAATATGTAACAGCGCAAATTGCGCTGGCCAAGGCCAACGAAGAAAAAAGGCTGCGCGACGAAGAAGCCCGCGCAGCCCGCGAGGAGGTGGCGTCAACGGCGGCAACGGCGATGGCAACCTTTGCGCAGCCCACAAGCGGAAAGTGGTACTTCTACAACCCGCAGCTGATAAGCTCGGGCGCTGCCGAATTTAGAAAAAAATGGGGACAGCGGAAGCTGACGGACAACTGGCGGCGCGAAAGCAAAGGCTTTTCTGCCGATTTTGCCATGCCCTCCGGCAACGACAACAACAACAACGACGACAACGGCGAAGAAAAAAGCGCGGCCGAACAGCCCAACATACCCGAAAACCAAACCGAAGCCTACTACCTCGCCAACGTGCCGCTCACCGACTCGCTGATGGAAGCCTCCAACAAGCGGGTGGTAGAAGCCATGTTTGACGCCGCAATGGTGTACAAAGACTACATTCGCGACAACCCAAACGCCGTAAGCATGCTGGAAGCGCTGCTCAAGCGCTACCCAACCAACCGCTACCGCCTCGAGGCAATATTTTACCTCTACGTGCTCAACAGCGAAGCGGACAACGCCACGCGAGCCGACCACTACAAAAACCTGCTCTTTGCGGAGTACCCCGACGAGCTGCTCACCATGTACGTAAAAGACCCCACCTACGTTTCGGACAAGGAGGCGCACGAAAAGGCGGCAAACAAGCTTTTTGGCAACGCCTACGATTTGTATCAGGCCGGAAAGTACGGCGAAGCGGCGCACCTGTCGCAGCAAGGCTTGGCGCAGTACGCAGAGATGAGCATAGCCGCCAACTTTAGGCTGCTCAACGTAATGGCAACCGGCTCCAACGGCGACATTGGGCGCTACATTGCGGGGCTGGGAGAGGTAGCAAAGGAGTATCCCAATACGGAAACGGCAAAGGCGGCGCAGGAAATGCTGAGCATTGTGCAAAAGCGGGAGCTAACGCTCATCAGCGAGCGCGAGGCGCCGCCGCCGGAGGCGCAGGCCGCGCCAAGCGTGCCCTACAGCGACGAAGACGGCGAAAGCTTTTTGGCGCTCGTTGTAGGCAAAGACGTCAACATAAACCAGCTAAAATTTAACTTTATATCGTTCAACGCAGACATTGACGCAGACGAGCTGACAATCGACAACAGAACTTTCGGCGATGGCCTCACCATCCTTGTGGTGGGAAAGTTCAACGCAGCGGCCGAAGCCGTAGCATACTACAAAAAAGTAAAAGCGTATCCGGCTATCTTCAGGGATTTGAACATGGAGAGCTACTCAATGTTTGCCATTACGGCAAAAAATCTTGAGCTCCTTGAGCGAAGCCGAATAGTTAGCGCATACAATACGTTTTTTCAGCTCAACGTTTTAAAAGAGGCTGAATAAAAATAATCATGAACACACATATTCTCTGGATAGACGACGAGGTTGACATGCTCAAACCTCACATTATATTTTTGGAAAACAAAGGCTACACGCTTCACACCACCACCAACGGACAGGACGCGCTGGAGCTCATCAGAAGCAGCAGCTTCGACCTTGTATTTCTCGACGAAAACATGCCCGGTATCGACGGCATAGAAACGCTCAAGCTCATTAAGGAAATTCGGCCCATGCTGCCGGTGGTGATGATCACCAAGAGCGAGGAGGAGGACGTCATGCACAGGGCCATTGGCTCCCAAATTGCCGACTACCTCATCAAGCCCGTCAACCCCAACCAGGTGCTCATATCCATCAAAAAGGTGGTGCACCACAGGCAAATTATTTCCGACCAGTCCACCGCCGACTACCGCATGGAGTTTGGCAAAATAGCCCAGCTGCTCAACGAGGCCAAAACCATTGACGACTGGACGGCCATCTACCGCAAGCTGGTGGGCTGGGACATCAACCTGCGGCAGTCCGGCGACGAAAGCGTGCGCGAAATTCTCGCCTGCCAGCTCAACGAGGTCAACAACGAATTTTGCAAGTTCATCAGCCAGCGCTACCTCGGCTGGCTCAACCCCGCCTGCCCCCCCGCAGCGCGGCCGCTCATGTCGCACCAGCTGCTGCGGGCCAAAGTATTCCCCCACCTCGCCGGCAGCGCCAAAGTCGCCTTCCTCCTCATCGACAACCTCCGCTACGACCACTGGCGCATGATTGCCCCCATCGTGCAGGAATTTTTCAGAATAGAGGAGGACGAAATGTACTGTAGCATCCTGCCCACCGCCACGCAGTACGCGCGCAACGCCATCTTTGCAGGCCTCATGCCCTCCGAAATAGAAAAGCTCACGCCCGAATACTGGCTCAACGACGAAGAGGAGGGCGGAAAAAACCAGCACGAGGAGGAATTTTTGCGGCGGCAGCTGCAGCGCTCCGGCGTCAGCGTGCCGCTCTACTTTCGCAAAATGGTGGGGCTCGACGGCGGCCGGCAAATGCTGGGCGAGCTGAGCAAGCTCGACGCCTGCAACTTTGCCGCGCTGGTGTACAACTTTGTGGACATGCTGTCGCACGCCCGCACCAGCACCGAAATTGTGCGCGAGCTGGCCGAAGACGAAGCCGCCTACCGCTCCCTCATGCGCTCTTGGTTTGAGCACTCCGACCTCCTGGTGCTCCTCCGGGAGCTGGCCGCGCGAAAGTTCAAGGTCATCCTCTCGAGCGACCACGGCACCGTGCGCGTGAGCAACCCCGTAAAAATCATTGGCGACCGTAACACCTCCACCAACCTCCGCTACAAAACAGGAAAAGCCCTCACCTACGACGCCAAGAGCGTTTTTGAAGTCCGCAAGCCGGAGCAGGCCTACCTGCCCCGCACCAACCTCTCCAGCAGCTACGTCTTTGCCCGCAACCGCGACTTCCTAGTTTACCCCAACAACTACAGCCACCACGTAAAGTACTACCGCAACACCTTTCAGCACGGCGGCATTTCGATGGAGGAAATGCTGGTGCCGGTGGTAACCCTTGAGCCGACGTAAGAGCTAAAAAACCGGCTTACGCGCATTGCGTAGTACTTGAGCCATATAGTAAGCGCAGGCTTCGCGGCGGAAAGGCGCACGCTCGGGTGCGCCGGCGTTTCCGAATTTATCATCAAGATAGCGCCTTGCCCTGATGGGTAGGGTGTTCAGACCTGCGTAATTTTTTTGCTGATTTTTGCCGAAATCAATTACCGCAACAACCTCCTTTTTCAGCTCAATTTTCGGAAGAAAAATTTCGTACCTTCTGAACCCCCTACCCTACAGGGCTGCAAGATACGGCGGAAGCCCGCTTTGTCCAAAAAAATACCGCCGCCGCAGGCGATATTTTTTTTGGCCTCGGCAAAGCTCGCTTAGCTTACACGAAAGGACGGATGCCCAGCAGGAGAAGCTAAGGCGAAACCAGCGGAGCTAAGGCAACACCACGCGGAAGCCTTGGTCTTCGTAGCGACTGTAGGGAGTGTAGCCGTTGCGGTAAACAGTGCGGCAGTCGCCAATGCTGTGGATCCGGCTGCCGCCGCGGACAACGCGGCGAGATATGATATCATCGTTACCATCATAATTATAAGGCTTATCCCATACATAAGGATTACTCTGACTATTCGAACTATTTTTTGGCAAAGACTTCTGCAAGTTGTCCGCACACCACTCATAAACATTGCCGTTCATGTCGTAAATCCCTAACTCATTCCCGCCGCCATCTATCGGCGAAGAAGTGCCTCCACCAGTATAATTTTCACTATCAGCATTATAGGTCTTGCGCGTGCCTACTCCGTGTCCTTTACCCCCAGCGTTGCCACTATACCAAGTAACATGCCATCCAGTGTTGCTCCCGCTGTAAGCACACCCACCAGCACATTTCTTCTCGGGAGCGCTCCCGCCGCGAGCCGCATACTCCCACTCCGCCTCCGTTGGCAACCGATAGTTCTTGCCAGTACGCTGATTCAAATTACTAATAAACAATAAAGCATCATGATAGCTGATTTTATACGCCGGATGGTGGGGGCCTTTGCCGTAACTGTCCGAAAAAGTAATCCCTTCTACCGTCCCCATCACTGAACCCCACTCCGCCTGCGTTACCTCATACTTCCCTATCCAAAAATCCTTAACCTTAACGTGGACTGGCAATGGAAGGTGAATAGCAGCATTAGTACCAGTAGCACTACAGCTCCCGTCCCGATTCTGCAAGCAGCCCATCTGAAACGTGCCACCCTGCACAAAGACCATCTCCGGCTCAAACGAATAGCACTTGATGCGCTCAGCGGTCTGGCAGCTGCTGCTCTGAAGGCGACCTACAACCTCCCACGCCACCTTCGTCAGCTCCGCCGCTGCCATCTCGCCGCCACCGGAGCGCTTGAAGTCAAAAGCGGCAACGCATGACCGCACGTTGCCGGCAACGTCTATGACCTGCGCCGAATACTTTTGCTCAGCGTTAGCAAAAGAAAAGAGGACGTTGGCGTTGCCGCCGACGCCCTCTTTTGCCTCTACAAGGCAAACCTGCGTCAAGCCCTGCGCACTCGCCCAATCGCGAAGCTCGCAGAGGTTTATCTCGCCGGTTGCCCGCCGCAGCTCCTTGAGCTTGTTCTGCACAAACTTTTCGCGCGTTACCGGTACAAGGTTGGGGTTGCTGCGCTTGAGCTCCTCGCCCACTATGTGCGCAATAACATCGCCAAACATCCAGCTATCTACCCCTACCACCAGCACCGCCAGCGGCTGTTTTTGCGCCTGCGCCTGCACCGCTAAGAGCAGCAGCGCGAATAAAGAAATCAGCATTTTTTTCATTGTCTTCATCGTTTTCGTTGTTGTTGTTTTCATTTTTTCATTTTTTAGTTAATTAACAATTTGTGAATTGTGATTTTTGTAAGCTCGCTCCCTGCCGCCATTCGCTCCCTGCCGCCATTCGCTCCCTGCCGTCATTCCGAGCGAAGCGAGGAATCTCCCCGCACCCCCCCTTGCCGCGACGGGCGCAACGAGCGGCGGCGGGTGGCATGCGGCGGGCGGTATGCGGGGAGATTCCTCCGCTCCGCGCGCTCGTGCCTCGCGCGCTCCGGTCGGAATGACGGCTGCGAGGGAGAAAATGACGGCAGGGAGTGAGGAAATGACGGCAGGGAATGACGGCAGGGAATGACAAAAAAACCGCACCATGCAAAAAAAACATGGCACGGTGATATCTGAATTTTGAAAAATATTTTGTATAATACGCGCTCGTAGGGGCAAAAAATTTTTTGCCCTTATTTATTGTGTGTGTGTGTGTGTGTGTGTGTGTGTGTGTGTGTGTGTGTGTGTGTGTGTGTGTGTTCCTATTTAGCAACAATTGTGCCGCGCTTTTTACGAGCGGTCGGCAGGAGGATATTTTTAAGGTATATGAAAGGTGGCGCATTGTGTGCCCTTAAATTAAAGTATAAAAATCGTTTTTTTACAACGACAAAGGTAGCTCTAAATTTTATATTTTCCGCCTTTTTTGAGCGCTATTTATCAACACACTTTTGGACAATCGCTTTGCGCGGGAAAAAATGATATTTAGCGATTTCGGCGAGCTGTTTTAGCCCAAACCGGCGGTTACGCTTAGCCTCGGAGGAGCTTAACGCTATTCGTTGCAACAAAATCATCCAAAATCCAAAATAATTACTACCTTTGTGCCGTAAAATAAAATAACCATTTGTTAGGGAGTAAAAACCAAAAAATGTAGAAAAAATGAAAAAAAATTTTCCAGCCGTTATCTCCGTTGTAGCGCTTGCCGCTGTAGTGGCGCTGTGCCTTTACGTAGCGTTAGGCAACAGGAATGCCCCGGGGGGCGAGGCTCAGCCGTCGGGAGATGGCCAAAATACCGTTGCCGGCGAGGGCGTGGTGTACGTCAATATCGACTCGCTGGTGCGCGGCTACGATATGTACTTTGACCTGCAAAAAGAGTTTGAGGCAAAGGCAAAAAAGAAGGATGGCAACTTCACGGCGCGCATGAAAAAGTTTGAAAGCGACGCCCGCGATTTTCAGGAGAAAGTGGAGAAAGGCTTGGTAACGCGCTCGCAGGCCCAGCAGCTGCAGGAGGGCTTGGCCAAGCGCGAGCAGGAGCTGATGCAGCTGCGCCAGCAGCTGCAAAGCGAGCTGCAGGAGGAGGAGGGCGTGATGCTGCGCCAAATTCAAAACAATATTCAGAATTACATCACCGAGTACAACAAGGACAAAAAATACAGCCTTATCTTGAGCACCAGCGGCAGCAGCGTTGTGCTTTACGGCGACCCTGCGCTCAACATCACCTCTGAGGTGCTGAACGGCCTGAACGAAACATACGTAAAGGCACGGAAAAGCAAGTAACCGCCGACGCTAAAGCTAAAAAAAAATCACTTCAACACAATTGTTTCACTAATAAAAAAAAATGAGATGAAAAAAATATTTATTATCGTAGCCCTTATGGGATTGGGCGCTACCGCGCAGGCAAAGACTATTGCCTTTGGCGCTAAGGGCGGCATTAACATGCCGCAATTTGATATTAGCACCGATTTGAAGGGGCTTGAATCCAACCCTGACCTCGGCTTTCACTTCGGTTTTTTTGGGCAGGTAAATATTCCGGTTATCGGCCTGGGTATTCAGCCGGAGCTGCTCTACCTCAACCAGCCCATTTCGTACTTTGACTACGCTGAGGATGATAAAGCGTCGAAACCCGCCTCCAAAAGGGCTTCGTATCTTGAGGTTCCTATTAACATTACGTGGGGGATTGACCTAAAGGTGGTGCGCCCGTTCATAGCGGTTACCCCTTACCTGCGCTACGCTTTTAGCGATGTAGAAACGTATGCGGATAAAGTTGTGCAGGAGGCGGTTAAGGCGGGGAAAGTTCCGGAACCGGAGTACATGAGCAGCTTTGACTACGGTATTGGCGTAGGCGCAGGCATAGATTTGTTTTCAAAAGTTCAGCTCATGGGGCGCTACAGCTGGGGGCTGAGCGACCTCGTAAAAACCGGAAACTACAAGGTGAAAAGCATTACCGTATCGCTGGGATATATTTTCTAAATAAGCAGCACACCTTTACCATTATTTGCAACCAAAAAAAAGCGGGAGATTTCAAAAAAAAAAATTTGAGGAGCTTCCGCTTTTTTCTTTTGCGTAAACCAAATTTGCACCAAAAAAAACAGCTACTATGCAAGCTTACAAAAAATTTCAGGAACATCTCGCCCAAGAGTTAGATTCCATACGGTCTGCGGGGCTATACAAGACCGAAAGAATTATTGCCTCGCCCCAATCGGTTGCCATAACGC
>JAISLN010000136.1 GCA_031290835.1 Prevotellaceae bacterium | reverse complement strand
GCCAGCGCATCTACCTCGCCGAGCGTGTTGTAGAAGGCAAAGGAGGCGCGCGCCATGCCCGTAACGCCGTAGTGCTGCATTACCGGCTCGGCGCAGAGCGTGCCGCTGCGAACGGCAATGCCCAGCTTGTCGAGTATTTGCGCAACGTCGAGGTGGTGGATGCCGCTGAGGGTGAAGGAAACGATGCTGCCCTTTTGCGGCGCATTGCCGTAGATGGTAACGCCGCCTACGTCCTGCAGGCGTTGGGTGGCGTAGCGCAGCAGCTGTTGCTCGTGCGCCTGTAGCGCGTCGGCGTTGAGCGCTTCGAGAAACGCTATGGCGGCGCCAAGCCCAATAGCGCCAATGTAGTTGGCCGTGCCCGCCTCGAACTTGTAGGGGAGGTCGGCGTAGGTGGTTTTGGCAAACGTTACCGTTTTTATCATGTCGCCGCCACCCTGGTAGGGCGGCATTTCGTCCAGGTACTTCTCCTTGGCGTAGAGCACCCCTATTCCGGTGGGGCCGTAGATTTTGTGCCCCGAAAAGGCGTAAAAGTCGCAGCCCACTTGCTGCACGTCCGTGCGCCCGTGCTGCACGCCCTGTGCGCCGTCCACCAGCACGGGAACGCCCGCCGCGTGGGCAACCCGAACAATCTCCTCCAGCGGGTTAACAACGCCCAGCACGTTGGAAACCTGCGCCACCGCCAGCAGCCTCGTCTTGGGCGAGAGCAATTCGGGCAGCCTATCCACGCGCAGCTCGCCGCTGTCGGCAAAGGGCAGCACCTTGAGCGTAGCGCCCTTTCGCTCGCACAGCAGCTGCCAGGGAACGATGTTGCTATGGTGCTCCATTTCCGTTACCACAACTTCGTCGCCCGCCCGCACGTAGCGCTCGCCAAAGGAAAACGCCGCCAAGTTGATACCCGCCGTAGCGCCCGCCGTAAAAATCACCTCGTGCGCCTTGCCCGCGTTGATGTAGGCGCGGACGCGCTCGCGCGCGGCCTCGTAGCGCGCGGTGCACTGCTCGGCCATGTAGTGTATGCCGCGGTGAATATTGCCGTTGAGCGAAGCGTGGAGCTCGTTCACGGCGTCAATCACCGCCTGCGGCTTTTGCGAGGTGGCCGCGCTGTCGAGGTACACCAGCGGCTTGCCGTTCACTGTTTGCGACAGCAGGGGAAAGTATGAGCGAATGTCTGTCACGGTTACCGAATTAGGTTGTTGGGTCGGCTGCGGAGCTTTTTTTAGTCCTGCAGCGTTGCGCACAGGAACTCGCGGTTGAGGCGGGCAATGTGGGCAATGGAGATGCTCTTGGGGCACTCGGCTTCGCAGGCCTGCGTGTTGGTGCACGAGCCAAAGCCCAGCTCATCCATCTTGGCCACCATGGCCTTTGCGCGGCGGGTAGCCTCCACCTTGCCCTGCGGCAGGAGCGCCAGCGAGCTCACGCGGGCGGCAACAAAGAGCATTGCCGAGCCGTTTTTGCAGGTAGCCACGCAGGCTCCGCAGCCTACGCAGGCCGCCGCGTCCATACTTTCGTCGGCTTTGGGCTTGGGGATGGGGATGGCGTTGCCGTCGGGCACGCCGCCGGTGTTGACGGAAACAAAGCCGCCCGCCTGCAAGATTTTGTCAAACGCGCCGCGGTCAACAACCAAGTCCTTCACCACCGGAAAGCCCCGGCTGCGCCACGGCTCCACCGTAATGACGTCGCCATCCCGGAACTTGCGCATGTGCAATTGGCAGGTGGTAACCTCGTCGTCGGGGCCGTGCGCGCGGCCGTTGATGTAGAGCGAGCACATGCCGCAAATGCCCTCGCGGCAGTCGTGGTCAAAGGTTACGGGACCCCGGCAGCCCTTGCTGTGGGCAACAGCCTCCTTACCCTCCCGGATGAGCTGCTCGTTGAGGATGTCCATCATTTCCAGAAACGAGGTATCGGGCGAGATGTTGCTCACGCGGTACGTTTCAAAGCGCCCCCTGGCTTTTGCGTTCTCTTGACGCCAAACTTTTAGTGTAAGATTCATAGCGATTTTTTTATAGCTGGTTACTGTAAGCGGTTTATGTAGCTCGTTGAGCACGCCTCCTCAACTTAAATTGCTTTTCCGTTTAGCCTGCAAAATTAGGCGAAAATCGCGAGATTTCCAAACACGAAATTTCGAGAGGGGGGGTATTTCAAATGGTCGCGAACATGGCTAATCCTTACGGGTAGAGTGTGCAAGCCTGCATGATTTTTTCTGCTGTAATTGATTCAATCACCTCATTTTTAGCCAATTCAACAACAACAACATCGGTTAGGCAAGAAATGTAATTTGAGCCTGCAAAATTTACAGCGGTTGAAAATATAGAAAATGCAAGAGAATACGGCACGCTTGAAAATAACACATTACCGCAGTACGTTGAGGAAAATATCGGCATTTTTCACCAAAACAAGGGGGGCGTCAATATCCCAATGATACGACACCCGCCAAAGATAACTTTTTTTAGAGAATGTGTGGCGCTACCAAAAAAAGAAAGCCGAAAAAGGTAGCCTTTATTTACTGATAATTTGAATTTAAGTTCACTTTAAACTCCTTTTCTCCTGCCACTTCGTTGCCGTCTTGCTCGTACGTCGGGCTGTACTTACCTGCGGGCAAATCTTTGAAGGTATAGGCATTACATGCTCTTGCCACGTCAACATATTTTGTAACGGCTGTATTGATGGCGCTTGCAGCTATATTTGCAAGGAGTCCCAACCCGCCGCCCATTCCCGTATTTATAGAGGCGTCGTAGGTAACGCTTCCTTTTCGGGTGTAAACAATTTCGTTGGTTTTGATAGATTTAAAAATGTATTCTATTTCAACGTAAATCGTTGCCGCCAGCTTTGACTTATCCCACCGGTTGATAACGGTAAATAATGCCAAATCTGCGCCAAAAACCTCACCAAATTTATTCAGAGGGCTATTTAAGAACAGCTCTGCATCGTACGCGCTTTCCTTTTTCAAAATTTCCATCGACAGAAAGGGGGGGATTACGTAGTAGCCGGCGTCCGCAATCGGCACGTTCAGCGTGGAGTGGAAGTACTCTTTTGCTTCAACTTCCGTGCTTCTGTTGATGGGAGGCATGAGCAAAATAGCAACAGGCTTTTCGTCATACATGCCTTTGTAGGCAACCGATTTTTTCAAAGGCGCCGTAATAGAGCAGCTTGACAATAAAGCTGTAGCTGCAACAGCCGAAAGTATGACAATTTTTTTCATGGCTCAATCATTTTTAAAATTCTATCAATAAATACTTTGGATTCCGGGTACAGCGCAATTTCTTGCAGCAGCATTGCCTTGCCTTCTTCCGGCTTGTTGGCCTGAAGCAGCAAAAATCCGTAATCGGCGTAAATGCCGGGCGGAACAACGTTTCTTGAGCCTTTTTGCTTTTCAATGATTTTTTGGTAGGTTTCAATCAGCTCTTGGGTTGATTTTTCGTCCGCATTTTTCAGGTAGCTATAGCTCGTTGTATTGTAGTTGTACCACGAATACAGCGGCCTTTGAGTTGCGCAAGAGGCAAGGCAAAGGGCGGCTAAAATGGTGAATGTTATTTTTTTCATGGCAGTATGATTTTTTTAGTTTCTTGTGCTGCAACAAATATTTGTTTTTGGTAAACTACTTGATTCTTATACGAAACGGAAATTGTATGCTTTCCTGTAGAAATAGCGTACACTTTTCCTTTCGGCCGGTCGATATGTTCTTTGCCTACGCTTGCCGTAAAGGTGCTGTTGTCGTCCACAACGACCGCTACTTCATCAGCATAT
The DNA here is from genome assembly GCA_031290835.1 of Prevotellaceae bacterium. Classification (GTDB taxonomy): domain Bacteria; phylum Bacteroidota; class Bacteroidia; order Bacteroidales; family UBA932; genus JAITMY01. The sequence goes on along the minus strand of JAISLN010000136.1, from coordinate 10,628 downwards.
TTTTTGGTATCTCCGACAAATTCAAGGAATGCTTCGTTTTCCAAACCCGTCGAAAGCGTTCTTACGCCTGTGCAACCTGCTAACAGTAATCCTGCGGTTGCTATAAATAAATACTTTTTCATTACTTTATCTCCTGTATATAGTAGCTACTTAACTTTTGCTGGTCAATGCTCCCTTCGGTAAATGATACCATAGAAAATTCGCTTTGGGGGGTGTCGCCTCCCGTAAAGTCAACCTTAACTTTACCGACAGCTTTTCCGGGCAGCTCCATCATCATGCCTGTTTGCGGATTTTTGACCTGCCTGCCTTTTTCAACCACGCTGTAGATGTCCCCAACTTTCAGCCCCTGACTTTTTCCCCCCGAAATAATGATTCCATCGCTGTCGTAAGACAGGAAGTAGGACTTCCACGGCCTGTTCATGCAGTTGTTGATGATATTTTCAACCAGCTTTGAGATGGCGGCAGAAATGGCCTTGTCGCTTAGCGTAGCATCGTAGTCGGTACGCTCGCCAAGCCCCATAACCGTTTTGTTGGTTGTTTCGGCTTCTCCTTTTGCCTCTTCGGAGTAAATGATTTGTCCTGTCGAAACGTCCACCAAGCGAATGCTGACTCCTGCCTGAACAATTTGCGTTTTGCTGCGTGAAAATACATTTACGTCGCCAACATTTTTTCTGCCAAATTCAGTAACCGAGCCGATAATCAAGTAGTCGGCGCCTACCTTTTGGTACCCCTCGTTTCCTGCAATTTTCAGCTCCTCCATAATTTTATCCATGTCTTGCCGCTCCAGCAAAATAAATTTGTCGGCTGCGGCAAGCTTTGTCGAAAGAATATCAAGGGCCTGCTTGCCAACGGGGTCGTTTTCTTTGCTGTAAAAAACACCCTTTGCATACTGCGTTTCGTTGGAAAAACGGGCGATTGCTACCTTGCGCTTCAACCCCTGCTCTTGCTTGATGCTCTGAACTTGCGGCTCTACCCTTACCACTTTTTGGTGGGTAGAGCAAGAAATAAGCGCAGCCGCAAGCCCCAAAGCTACACTTTTCAACGCTGTGTTTTTCATTTTTTTATCCCTAAATGAGTGTCGGGCGCAACCTTAAAATAGCGTAGATATTGTATTTTTACCGGACGGCAGCGATTTTTTCCAGCAATTTACGCATGCTCTTTCGCGTGCACGTTTCACCTAACCTGGTAGAAAAACGATACAAATTTACAATTTTTTTTGGTTGTATACCAATAGCATAGTTGTTAATTTGTAAAAAATAAACCAAACTTTATAATGAATTATGGGGCAAAAATCAACCAATACGGCGTGTCGCGGGGCGTTTTATTAACAATTGTCGGGCGCGTGCTTTTTTTCCGTATTTTTGCAGGACTAAACGATAGCGGATAAAAAAACTAACGCAGGTGTCATCCGAACACCCTTCAAGGTTAGGTCATATTCATTAGCGTAGTGGCTATCCGTGCCTGCCCTGTTTAATCCGTCTCATTTTGTGTGCAAAAATTTATTTTGGGCTGCATGACAAATGCCCGGCCAAAATTGGCATAGGTATATTTACACAAATCTAAGTATTAAACGTAGAAAAATTGAAGGAGCTGAGCGCTATGGACGAACTGTTAAATGTTAAAGAGGCAAGTAGGTGGGCTACGCAGCATTTGGGAAAGAACGTTACCCCATCCAATATTTCCTACCTTATTCAATATGGCAGAATTAAAAAAGTAGGAGAGAATGGTTTTGCCCAAGTCTCCCAAAAAGATCTTTTGAATTACTATCAATCTTACCAAGGCTCGCGAGAAGCTAATTTTAAAGAGCGCCTTGGCGAAGATCTGAATTGGGCCTTGTCGTTCGATCAATATAAAGAGGCCGAAACAACAAAACATGTGCACCGTTTGCACCCCTACAAAGGCAAGTTCATTCCGCAATTAGTTGAGTATTTTTTGGATAGCCACACCGACAGCTTCAAAACGGAAGCCTACTTCAAGAAAGGCGACATTGTGCTCGACCCTTTTTCGGGAAGCGGAACAACGATGGTGCAAGCTTGTGAACTCGGAATCCATGCCATAGGTATTGACGTTTCCGCCTTTAATGCGCTAATAGGAAATTGTAAGGTGATGGAATACAATATTTTTGATATTCAAACAGAGGTTAATCGTATCACGAATGCATTAAAAACGTTTTTAGCAGATTGCCATGTTTTAGAGTTTGAAGAAAAGCTGTTGCAGGAACTTAACGGGTTTAACAACAAATATTTTCCGGTTCCCGATTACAAATATCAGCTGCGGCAAGGAGAAATCAACGAAAAGGAATACGGCAAAGAAAAGGAAAAAGAATTTTTGCCGATATACCATAATCTTGTAAAACAGTATAGTATTAAGTTGCGGCAGGAAAAAAACGATACTTTCCTTGACAAATGGTATTCGCAGCACGTAAGGGATGAAATAGAATTTGTATTCAACGAAATAAAAAGCATAAAAAATTTGAATACAAAAAAAATAATCAGCATCATTTTAAGCCGTACGATTCGCAGCTGCAGAGCAACTACACATGCCGACCTTGCCACGCTGCTGGAGCCGGTTACAACAACCTACTACTGCTCAAAGCACGGCAAAATGTGCAAACCTCTTTTCTCCATTCTCAAATGGTGGGAAAGCTATACAAAAGATACCATTAAACGCCTCGCACAATTTGATGCGCTGAGAACGCAAACATTTCATTATTGCTTGACGGGAGATAGCCGAGCTATTGATATATTTGCCGAACTCAAAAAAAAGCAAAGCACGTTTGCAGCTTTGGCAGAAGAACAAAAAATTAAGGGTATTTTTTCTTCTCCACCATATGTTGGGCTGATTGATTACCACGAACAACACGCTTATGCTTACGACCTGTTCAGCTTTGACCGAAAAGACGAGCTGGAAATAGGGCCGCTATTTAAAGGTCAAAAAAGAGAGGCGCAGCTCAGCTATATTCAGGGTATTTCAGATGTTTTGAATAACTGTAAGCGCTTTTTGGCAAATGGCTATGATGTATTTTTCGTAGCCAACGACAAATATAGCATGTATCCTACCATTGCCGAAAATGCCGGAATGAAGATTGTCAATCGCTTTCATCGACCTGTGCTTAACAGAACAGAAAAAGATAAAGCGGCCTATTCGGAAACAATATTCCATTTAAAAGATAAATTATGCCGCTAACCAACGAACAAAAAAACCACATACAACAAGTAATCACTACTTGTTTACACCACAAATTTCAAAATTACAGCCCCGAAAGTAACAGTATGCCTTTTCATTTTAGGCTATTGGGCAAAGATAGGATGGCGTTGTATTCCTTCATACAATCATTAAATACAACATTTGGTACTTCTATATTTGAACCGGTTGCTGTAGCTCTTGCCAAAAATCGTTTTGCCAAAGCCCAAGCGCAGTATGTTGTTGGAAATTCAATCTATGAAAATTGCCAACAGAATATACAAACCATTATGAATCAGTTGTCTGTTGGCAGCGTTCCCGACAAAACAAAAGAGCTTGAAATCCTGAGAAGCTCATTGACAGGAAGAATTAATCGGCTAAAAACCGTAAAAGTTGATTTGTTTGTTGAAACAACACAGGGCGAACAATTCCTGTTTGATTTGAAAACAGCAAAGCCTAACATCAGCAATTTTAAAGATTTCAAACGTACTCTACTGGAATGGGCAGGCATTGCTTTGACGCACAATAAAGAGACAAAAATAAATACGTTGATAGCCATTCCCTACAATCCATACGAGCCGGAGCCATACCAAAGGTGGACGCTAAAAGGTATGCTTGAAGATACGCACGAACTCAAAGTTGCTGAAGAATTTTGGGATTTTCTCGGCGGACAGGGTGCATACATGGAGCTACTTGATTGCTTTGAAAGGGCAGGCATGGCGCTACGTCCTGAAATTGATGCGTATTTTACGAAGTTCAACAAAAAGGTATAATAATATAGAAATGCCAAATAATGGGATAGATAATCAGCAAGAGGTGGCTGTAGCTACTTGTGAACAAAGCATTGCTGCGCTCAACCAACCGTTTTTTTCAGTAAACTAAGTAAAACAACCCTCGCCGCCGGATTTTACGAAAGCGCTGCAAGGCGCAGGAAAATACGGGCGTGCTGCGGGGCGTTTTATTAACAATTGTTGGGCGCGTGCTTTTTTTACGTATTTTTGCAGGACTAAACGATAGCGAAATTAGCATGAAAAAAGAAGCATTACAAAGTCCGGAATACCTGTTTGAGGTGAGCTGGGAGGTTTGCAACAAGGTAGGCGGCATCTACACGGTGGTTTCGACCAAGGCGCACAACACGTCGCGCGAGGTGAAGCGGCACATTATGGTGGGACCCGATGTGCTGAACGAATCGACGGGAAGCGCCGAATTTATTGAAGATTTGCAGCTGTTTAAGGCGTGGCGGCTCAAGGTGCAGGAGGAGGGGGTGCGCATCCGCATCGGGCGGTGGGACATCGCCGGGTCGCCCGTTACCATTCTGGTGGACTACACCTCGTTTATTCCCCAAAAGGACAGAATTTTTTCGGAGTTCTGGGAAACCTACAAGCTCGACTCCATCTCCGGGCAGTGGGACTACATAGAGCCTGCGCTGTTTGGCTACGCCACCGGCAAGGTGATAGAGAGCTTTCTCCGCTTTAACCTCAGCCTGCGCCACAAGGTGGTGGCCGTTTTTCACGAGTGGATGACCGGCTCGGGGCTGCTCTACCTCAAGAGCCACGTGCCGCAGGTGGCTACCATGTTTACCACCCACGCCACCGTCATGGGGCGGTGCATTGCCGGCAACGGGCTTCCGCTCTACGGCAACCTCAACGCCTACGACGCCGACATTAAGGCGCGCGAGTTTAACGTAACGGCCAAGCTGTCGCTGGAGCGCTGCGCGGCGCAGCACGCCGACTGCTTCTCGACGGTGAGCGACATCACGGCGCGGGAGTGCAAGGCGTTTCTCGGCAAGGAGGTGGACTTGGTTACGCCCAACGGCTTCGACAACAGCTTTGTCCCCTCCGACGAGGATTTTGAGGACGTGCGCCAAGAGGGCCGGGCCAAGCTGCTGGAGGTGGCGGAGGCGCTGCTCGGCTGCAAAGCCGCAGGCGACACCCTGCTGGTGGGCATTGGCGGCCGATACGAGTTTAAGAATAAGGGGATAGATGTTTTCATTGAGTCGCTGGGTGAGCTTAACCAATCGGCCGACCTCCACCGCTCTGTTTACGCATTTATCCTTGTGCCGGCAGGCCACCACGGGCCGCGCAAGGATTTGCTCCACAACCTTGCCAACAAGGGCGCGGCAGCGCCGCTGGAGGACACGTACACCACGCACGGAATGGTTGACACGCAGTACGACCCCGCGCTGAGCCTCGCCCGCCGCGTGGGGCTGAACAACCGCCCGGAGGATAAGGTGAAGCTGTTCTTTTGCCCCTCGTACCTCAACGGCTCCGACGGCGTGTTCAACAAAAAGTACTACGACCTGCTCATTGGGCTCGACGTGTCCATATTCCCCTCGTACTACGAGCCGTGGGGCTACACGCCGATGGAGAGCGTGGCCTTCAGGGTGCCCACCATCACCACTACGCTTGCCGGCTTTGGGCTTTGGGTCAACATGCACTACCAATCCGACCACGCGGGCATTGAGGTGGTGGAGCGCAAGGACGGCAACGACGCCGCGGTGGTGGACGAAATGGTGAAAAAGGTGCTGGAGCTCGCCCGGCTTTCGGGCAGCGAGTTTGAGGCGGTGCGCGAAAACGCCAAGCAGGTTTCGTCCATTGCGCTTTGGGACAACCTCATTTACTACTACAAAAAAGCGTTCAGCATTGCCCTCGCCAAGGTTGACGAGCGTATGGAGGACGTCATTAACCAAATGCGCGAGGAGGTTACGCCGTACATCAGCACCATTCAGCCGACCAACCAACCGGTGTGGAACCGCATCATTGTACAAAAAAATATTCCCGCAAACCTCTCCTCCCTCGAGGAGCTGTCAAAAAACCTCTGGTGGAGCTGGAACCCGGAGGCGGTGGAGCTCTTCAAGTCCATCGACAAGCTGCTGTGGGTGCAGAGCGAGTACAACCCCATTGCCTTTTTGGGGATGATTTCGCTGACGCGCTACCACGAGCTGGGAAAGGACAGGGACTTTTTGGCGCGGCTCAACGCCGTTTACGCAAGCTTTAGGCGCTACATGGCGCAGAAGTCGGCGCTGTTTGACGGACACGTGGGCAACGCTCCCGCCGAAGACCGGCTGCCCGAGCACGCGCAGGTGGTGCGCTACAAAATTGCCTACTTCAGCATGGAGTACGGCCTGCACACCTCGCTCAAGATATACTCCGGCGGCTTGGGCATCCTGGCGGGCGACTACCTCAAGGAGGCAAGCGACAAGGGCACGCCCATGGTGGGCGTTGGCCTGCTGTACCGATACGGCTACTTTTCGCAAAAGCTGTCGGCAACCGGCGATCAGGTGGCGGAGTACGACGATCAGGACTTTATGAAGATACCGGCGTACCCCGTGCGCGACAAGGACAACAAGTGGATCACCGTGAGCCTTGCCATGCCCGGCCGCACGGTGTTTGCGCGCGTTTGGCGCGTCAACGTCGGCCGCACCGAGCTCTACCTGCTCGACACCGACTTTGAGGACAACCTGCCGGAAGACAGAACAATTACCCATCAGCTCTACGGGGGCAACCTCGAAAACCGCCTCAAGCAGGAGCTGATGCTGGGCGTTGGCGGCATTCGCGCCCTGCGCGCCATCGGGGTGGAGGCCGACGTGTACCACTGCAACGAGGGGCACGCCGCCTTTATCGGGCTGGAGCGCATCCGAGAGCTGGTGAACGAAAAAAACCTCACCTTTTCCGAAGCGATGGAGGTGGTTCGCGCCTCGTCGCTCTTCACCACGCACACGCCCGTCCCCGCCGGGCACGACGCCTTCGACGAGGGGCTGCTGCGCACCTACATATCGCACTACCCCAAGCGCCTCAAAACCTCGTGGGAGGATTTGATGAAGCTGGGCAAGGTGAACGTCAACGACCCCAACGAAAAATTTTCGATGAGCAACCTCGCCTGCAGCTGCTCGCAGGAGGTAAACGGCGTGAGCTGGCTGCACGGCAAAGTCAGCCGGGAAATACTGTGCGGCATGTGGCCCGGCTATCAGCCCGAAGAGCTGCACATTGGCTACGTAACCAACGGCGTGCACTACGATACGTGGACGTCCAACGAGTGGAAGCGCCTGCAAACGGAGGTCTTTGGCCCCGACTTCAAGGCGCACCACTACAACAAGAGCTGCTTTGACGGCATATACAGCGTGCCCGACGAAAACATCTGGGCGCTGCGGCAGGAGCTGCGCAGCAAGCTGATGCGCTACATCCGCCAACGCCTCGGCGACGGCAAAATCCTGAAGTACCACACGCCGCGTCAGCTGGTAGAAATAAAGGAAACGCTCCGCGACGACATCCTCACCATCGGCTTTGCGAGGCGGTTTGCCACCTACAAGCGAGCCTACCTGCTGTTCAACAACCTCGAAAGGCTCAACGACATCGTCAACAACCCGCAAATGCCCGTTCAGTTCGTATTTGCCGGCAAGGCGCACCCCGCCGACAAGGCAGGGCAGGATTTGATAAAGCGAATAGTAGAAATATCGAAGCTGCCGCAGTTCATCGGCAAAATTCTCTTCCTGCAAAACTACGACATGCGCGTTGCCCGAAAAATGGTAACCGGCGTTGACGTGTGGATGAATACGCCCACCCGCCCGCTCGAGGCGTCGGGCACAAGCGGCGAAAAGGCCGTGATGAACGGCGTGATGAACCTCTCGGTGCTCGACGGATGGTGGGTAGAAGGCTACCGGGAAGATGCAGGATGGGCGCTATCCATGGAGCGCTCCTACGAGCACCAAGATTTTCAGGATGAGCTCGACTCGGAAACCATATACGCCCTGATAGAAAACGAAATTGCGCCCAAATTTTACAGGCGCAACGCCGACAACGTCCCCACCGAGTGGGTGCAGATGATAAAGAACACCATTGCCAAGGTAGCGTCGAACTTTACCACCAACCGCATGCTGCAAGACTACGAGGAGCGCTACTACAACAAGCTCCACGCGCGCAGCAGGGACGTCTGCGCGGGCGATTTTGCCAAGGTAAAGGAGATAGCCGAGTGGAAAAGGCGCGTAATCCGGCACTGGGAGAGCATTGAGGTAATCTTCCGCAAGCGGCTGAACATGCAGGAGGAGGAAGTCATGCTGGGCAACGTTTACCAATCGGAGGTGCAGCTGGACATTGCCTCGCTCGACCCCGAAGACGTGGGCGTTGAGATGGTAGTGGCGGAGCAGGAGCCCAACGGCGGAATGAAAATCATAAGCACCTCGGAGTACACCTGCGTATCGCACGTAGGCTCCGTGGCAACGTACGCCATCGACGTGCTGCCCGAAAAGCCCGGCGTAATCTTTGCCGGCGTGCGCCTCTACGCCAAGCACCCCTACCTGCCCCACCGGCAAGACTTTGCCCTCGTAAAGTGGATATAAAAAGCAGGAAAAACGAGCGGCTGCAAATCAGCGCCCAGCTTTACCCCAAAAAAGTAGAGCTGGGCGCCGGCTGCATCGGCAACATCTACGCCATTGCAGCTATTTCAGTACAAATGTTTTACACATTTTTCGGAGGAAAATGCGGGCTACTTTACACATTTTTCGGAGGAATAGCTGAGCAGCTTTTCGTACAAAAAAATATTGGGCAAAGATATGTTGAGCAAATCGTTATCCAATCGTGTGTTTTTCAGCGAGAAGCGCACGCTAATTTTCGGTTTGAATTTTTCACGAAACAATTTCAAGCTTTTTGCCTTTACGTTTGTACCGCTCTTTACCTCCATCGGCACAACTTCAGCACCGTACTGCATCACAAAATCAACTTCGCTCTCTTCGCCGCCCGTCCGGTAAAAAAGCGTATGATGCGCCAGCTGCTGTAAGACAAACTGCTCGGCAAGCAAGCCGTTAAATTCGTTGAAAATGGCACTTTTACGGGCAATAACTTCAAAAGGTATTTCGGCAAGGCAACGAAATAGCCCAATATCAACAAAAAAAAGCTTGAATGCCGAAAACTCGGCGTACGATTTCAGCGGAATTTTATCGCCGCAGCTCACCTGATTCACCCGCCGCACAATACCCGCATCAAGCAGCCACTCAATAGCGAGCTCGTACTCTCTTGCCCTCGCGCCGGACTTTACGGTATCGTAAAGAAATTTGTCGTTTCTCTTGGCAAATTGGGCCGGCAAGCTGTCGAAAACCTGACGGATGCGCACAGCCATTGTGCTGTCGGTATGCTTGATAAAGTCCTTGCGGTAGCTGCCCAAAATTTCCTCCTGAATGGCGTTAATATTTTCTACGTTACGATTTTCAACCCAGCCGGAAACGGCTTCGGGCATTCCGCCGATGTACAGGTATTGCTTGAATAAATCGGACAGAATTTCATTTAAGGCGGTTTCAAAAAGATTTGATTTCAAAAAAGTTGCAATATTTTCACGCCCGTTTGCCCACAAAAATTCCTCAAAATCCATCGGCTCCAGCTTCAGCGTATTGACCTTTCCAACAGGAAACGAGGTGTCTTTGTGCAGAAAAACGCCGAGCAAGCTGCCGGCCGTAGCAATGTGGTATTCGGGCGCATCTTCGCAAAAATACTTGAGAGAAGTCAAAGCGCGCGCTATTTCCTGCGCCTCATCAAAAATAATCAACGTTTCGGAAGGTGATATTTTCATGTTTAAAATCAGCTCAAGCATCGTAATAATCCGCTTGGGGTCGATAGAGCCGTTGAACAGGTCTGCCAATTCCTGACGTGGATTCTGAAAATTTATGTACGCCACATTTTTGAAGCACCTCCGCCCAAACTCCTTCAGCAGCCAAGTTTTGCCAACCTGCCGCGCCCCTTCGAGCAGGAGAGGTTTTCGGCCCTTCTTCTCCTTCCACTTCAGCAATTCCGACATTAATTTTCGTTCCATATTGCTCTACTCAACCGTCGCGCGTTGTTTATCTATCTGATTTATAATAAAAAAAGTAGCATAGCATTTTGGCAATTCGCCAAAATTTAGTAGCTTTGCGCGGCGCACAAAGCAAAAAAATTATGCCGTGAGCCAAAGGTACGACAAAAATTTCAGCGCCCAAAAATTTTTCAGCCCCGCCCTGAAAGGGGGGAGCAAACGTTGAGGTCGCGCTCGTAGCGGCGGCAGAATAACGGAGAGGTTAATATCCGTGAATAAACCTACGCAGGTTTGCCACACTCTGACCTACAGGGATTAACCACAAGAGTGACAATTTGAAATGTCGCCCTTTTATTTCGGAAATTTCGGAAATATTTCGGAAATATTTCGGAAATATGTTCCGAATAAAATATTAGTTGAATATATATTTTGCCAATTTAGTGCCACCTTGTTTTATCAGAATCTCTTTTTTTTCTAATTCACTCAAATCATTTCTTGCTGTTCTGTCGGTTACTTTATATCGTTCTGCATATTCCGAGCTTGTGATTTCACCATTGGCATTTGCAAAACCGCAAATCCATTTTAGGTATTCATCTTTCCAAATTGACTTGTATTCTGTGTTTTGCTGTTCGGGCATATCGTTGAATATGATTTGTTAGCTCAACCGT
>JAISLN010000135.1 GCA_031290835.1 Prevotellaceae bacterium | reverse complement strand
GAGTGATAAAGTTTCGTTCCTGCGGGATTTCCCCACTCGCACGTAAGCCAGCTACTCACTTTGCGTTTGCTTTAAAAGGTGTTCGTAAGCTCATTCCGCGCCTTGCGCAATTCAAAATTCAAAATTCAAAATTCAAAATTCAAAATTCAAAATTCAAAATTTCTTATTTACTTTCCTGACAATACGACAAATATCCGATTGGACGAGATTTGTTCTCGTCGTCTTTTTTAGACAGCAATTCGGTTAAAGTCTGATATATTTCCGAAAATTGCACGTTGGTGTTTATCTCCAATTGCTCAATACGTTGTCGGAGTTCTTCGTATCCGATAGCCATCTGATGCATCAGCACAAATGCCCGCATAATGGCAATGTTCACTTGAATAGCGGTTTTACTGCGAAGAATTGACGATAACATTGCAATCCCCTGCTCTGTAAAAACAAGCATGGTAGCGCCGCCTGCATTATATCCGGAGGGTATCACATTTTGTGATACCCCATCGTCAATCAATAGCTTAGATTCGGATTCCGACAGCGGAAACATAAAATCATCGGGAAAACGTTCGATATTTCGTTTGACCGCCTGTTTTAAAGCTCTTGTTTCTACCTGATATAATTCGGCCAAATGGAAATCAGCCATCACTCGATAGCCATGGATTTCAAAAATTTTGTTTTGAATAATTTGTAAGTCCATAATACGCTTATTTTTTGTTTTCACAATGCTATTGTTGCGCCCATCGCGAATATAATTCTATATTTATATAGCAAAATTACTACCAGCGCATTAATTTTTTAAATTTACTTACAATATATTGATATGCAACAAAATAAATCAATCTTTGGTTTTTTGGACTTAAATTTTAAGCTGTAATTTTGAGGTTTTTCATTAGAAAACCTCACCCTCAAAGTGCTTTGGAAACACTCCGAAAAAGCCGTCAAAATACATTGCAGGGTGGCTATTTACACTTGATTGTAGCGTATGCCACAGCAGTATTGAAAAACGAGTATTCAATTTACCTAATACAAATTGCGCAGCTACTCACTTTGCGTTTGCTTTAAAAAGTGTTCGTAAGCTCACTCTGCGCCTTGCGCCATTCAAAATTTAGAATTCAAAATTCAAAATTTCTCTTTGAAGTAGCGGTAGGTGTTTACGGTGAGCTCGCCGGCGGCGGCGTCGTCGCAGATAATCACACCGCGCGGGTGAATTTGGAGGGCGCTGATAGTCCACTTTTGGCAGTATGCGCCTTCTACGCCGTGCTTTACGGCCATTGCCTTGCTTCCTCCGGTGGCGAGGATGAGCACCTCTCGCGCCGCAAGGATGGTGCCGATGCCCACCGTGAGGGCGCTGCGCGGCACTGCGTTGACGTCGTTGCCAAAGAAGCGCGAGTTGGCCGCCAGCGTGTCGCTTGTGAGCGTTTTGATGCGCGTGAGCGAGGTGAGCGACGAGAACGGCTCGTTGAACGCAATGTGCCCGTCGTTGCCCACGCCGCCCAAAAATAGGTCAATGCCGCCGTAGGTGGCTATCTTTGCCTCGTAGCTCCGGCACTCTTCCTCCAAATCGTTGGCGTTGCCGTTGAGGATGTTGACGTTTGCGGGAGGAATATCAATGTGCTTAAAAAAGTTGCTCCACATAAAGGAGTGGTAGCTCTGCGGGTGGTCTTTCGGCAACCCCACGTATTCGTCCATGTTAAACGTTATCACGTTTTTGAAGGACACGTCGCCCTGCTTGTTCGCCTTTATCAGCTCCTTGTAGGTTTCCAGCGGGGTTGACCCCGTTGGAAGCCCCAGCACAAAGGGTTTTTCCGATTTTTTTCCGTGCTCGGTGATTTTTGTAATAATGTGTGCCGCCGCCCGTTGAGCAACGATAGACGCATCTTTTTCTATGATTAGCCGCATGTGTAGTATGGTATTTCGGTAATGTTTAAGCGTTCAATTTCTTTCAGATAATTCTCACAAACACTTCGATGGCCTGATATTCCGCCATTCCCAGCTTGTCGTACATTCGCGCCGTGTTCTGCGTTCTGTCTTCGGCTCGCTGCCAAAATTCGCGGGTGTCGCTGCCGGGGAAGGGCACAATATCCTTTTGCGAGAGGTGGCGGTAGATGGCGTGGCGCTTTTTTATCACCTCCTCCGGGCTGAGCGGCACCGCCATGTCCACCACGCCCAAATCCCACTCCTGCCACGCGCCGCGGTAGAGCCACATTTGCACTTCCTTTGCCCATTCTTCCTTTCCCACCAGCTGCATGGCGGCCAGCACCGCCTCGATGCAGATGCGGTGGGTGCCGTGGGGGTCGGAGAGGTCTCCGGCGGCGTAAATTTGGTGCGGCTTTATTTCGTTGAGCAGGCGCACTACAATGTCTATGTCTTCTTGCTGAAGCAAGCCTTTTTTTATGCCGCCCGTTTCGTAAAACGGCAGGTTGAGAAAGTGCGCGTGGGTTTCCTCGTTCAGCCCAAACAGGCGCGACGCCGCCTTTGCCTCGGCTCGCCGTATGGCAGACTTTACGTCGCGCAGCTCGCGGGGTTCGGGTTCGCCGGCCTTTTTGTTGGCGATGAGATTTTTTACGTGCTCAAACTTGTCGCTGAGCTTCAGCTCGCGGGCGGTGTCCATAATTTGCAAAACAACGTCGTCGTGCACCGCCACGTTGCCGGAGGTTTGGTAGGCTACGTGCACGTCGTGCCCTTGGTCGGCTAAGCGGAGAAACGTTCCGCCCATGGATATTACGTCGTCGTCGGGGTGCGGCGAAAAGATGAGCACCCGCTTGGGGAATGGCTTTGAGGTTACCGGCCGCGTGGCGTCGTTGGCGTTGGGTTTTCCGCCGGGCCAGCCCGTAATGGTGTGCTGCAGGTCGTTGAATATGTCGATGTTCACCTTGTCGTAGGAGCCTGCGCTTTCGAGCAGGGGACCCAACGAATTTTCGATGTAGTCCTGATAGGTGAGCTTGAGGATGGGCTTGTTCACCACGCCGCACAGCCACACCACCGCTTTTCGCGTAAACTTTTTCGTCCACTTGCAGGGGCCTACCAGCCACGGCGTTTGCTCGCGGGTGAGCTGACCTGCGGCGGTTTCGTCAACCACCATTTCGATGTTGGGGTGATTTTGCAGCAGCGAGGCGGGTATTTGGTCTGTTACCTCGCCCTCTACCACCTTGCGCACAATAGCCGCCTTGCTTTCGCTCCACGCCAGCAGGATGATTCGCTTGGCGCGCATGATTGTCCCCATCCCCATGGTTATTGCCATGCGCGGTATGCTGTTGTAGTCGTGAAAGAGGGGCTGCACGGACTTGCGCGTAGCGTGGTTGAGCTGTATCAGCCGCGTGCGCGACTTGACGTAGGAGCCCGGCTCGTTGAACCCTATTTGCCCCTGCTCGCCCATGCCCATGATCATCAGGTCAATTTTACGGATGCCGTTCTCAAATTGCTTGCAGTACTCCGACACCGTGTCAATCGGCGCTGTTCCGTCAAAGATGTGGATGTTTTCGGGGCGGATGTTGATGTGGCTCAAAAAATCTTCGTGTATGCGGTAGTTGCGGCTTTGCTGCTCTGTGGCTTTGATGGGGTAGAGCTCGTCCAAGCTGTACACCACCACGTTTTCAAACGAAACCTCGCCTTTCTTGTAGCGCTTTACCAGCTCCCTGTACAGGCCAATGGGGGTGCGGCCGGTGCTCAGCCCGAGCACAAAATGGTTCACCTCGCCCGCGTCGGGGGCGCCCTTGTAGTCGTGGTTGTTAATCATCTCTACAATGGCGTTGGAAACGTACTGTACGCCGTCGTACTCGCTTTCGTAAATGCTTGTGCGGATTTTTTCGTACCGCTGCAAAATGTCGCTTGGCGTGGCGTTGGCTATCAGCCCACCATCCTTCGGCAGCTTGTATCGTGTGTTCATAAAATAATTTTGCAATTCTGTAAATTCAACATTACCTCCTCACCTTATATCCCCACAGCGCGTAGTAGAGAATGTAGAGGAAGCAGGGCAGGCAGAGCCAAAAGGCGCTTTGCATACCGAAGCCGTCTTTTAGCCAGCCCAGCAGGGGAAGAATAACTACCGGCCCCGCCATTGCCATAATCAGCAGCGACGAGCCGGCCTTGGTAAACTTTCCCAAGTCGGCCATGGCGAGCGGCCAGAGCGCAGGCCACATCAGGGAGCAGCCCAGCGCAAGCAGCGCAATTGCCCAGATGGATGCAGCGGCAGGCAGCGCCACCACAAGGATGGAGCCCGCAACGGCAATTACGGCGCAGATGAGAAGCGCCGTGCTTTGCTTCAGGTATTTGGGGATGAAAATAATGCCGCAAATGTAGCCAATCACCATGCCCACGGGGCCTATCCATGCGTACCTTTCGGGGTTGGACAGGTTGTAGGAAGTGGCGTAGTCCACCAGCGTGCTCAAGGCTATCGTTTCGGCGCCAACGTAGAAGAACAGCGCCACGCAGCCCAGCAGCAGGTGTGGAAACTGCCAGATGGACGTTTTGCCGTTGGCGTACGGGCAATCTTCGGCAGAAGCCTCGTCCTCGCCGGCAGCCTTTACCTCGGGGAGCGGCGCCAGCAAAGAAATTACGCCCAGCAGCACAAACACCACAATGATGATGGAGAACGGCGTAAAGAGGTCGGCAATTTGAATGTTGCCCGTGCTTTTGCCGATGACAAACGAGAGGAAAAGCGGCGCCACAGGCCACGCCAGCTTGTTGCAAATGCCCATGATGCTTATGCGCTTTGCCGCGCTTTCGAGCGGCCCCAGAATGGTTACGTAGGGGTTGACCGAAGCCTGCAAAAAGGCGTTGGCGGTGCCGGACAGGAAGGAGGCTATCAGGAAAAACGCAAAGCTCTCCTGCTGCGCCGCAAAAATAAACGCCGCAAACGCCGCGCCAAACATGGCAAACGATAGCGCCATCGTTTTTTTGTAGCCAATCGCTTTGATGGTCATGGCAGCGGGGTAGCCAAACAGGAGAAACGGCAGGAACGTTGCCGCAATGATGAGGTACGATAGCGCCCCCTGTATGCCCAGCGTTTTTTGGAGCACGGGAACAAGCGGCGAGTTGATGCCGAGGGCAAAGCCAATGGCAAAAAACATAGTGCCTACAAACGCCAGCGGCACTGCATAACCGGATTTTGTTTTATTCATTTTTTTTTGTGAATTAAAAGGTTGATACTCGTAAAGGCTGTAATATATTTTCAATTTATACCGTATTCAACAAAAACTTCAGGCAGCTATCGTAGGCACAAAAGTAAGTAAAAAAAGTTACAAAGCAAGTACGGCTATAAAATTATTAGCGCAGAGCGCGCCCCATTGGGACGCGCGGCACAAGGGCAGGCTACTTGCTGTCGGCCTCAAAAAATTTGTTGTTTTCCAGCACGTATTCCACCATGAACGCCACGTTGCCAAACAGCGAGGCGTTGTCGCCCATGGTGGACGTCATAATTTTGCAGCTTTTCAGCAGCTGCGGGAGCGCGTACCTGTTGAGGTGTTGCTGCAGGGGGTTGAGCAGGTACTGTTCGGCTGCCGTGAGCTCGCCGCCCAAGATAATCATTTCGGGGTTGAACAGGTGCAGCATGATGGTAATGACTTTGGCCAAGTGCTCCGAAAGCTGCGCAAACAGGTTGATGGTAAACCGGTCGCCGGCGTGGAGCGCCTGCAAAATATGCTGAAGGGTGAGGTAGTTGCCGCTTGCCACGTAGTCGTTTAGCGCCGTGCTTGCGCCGCCGCGAATATTTTCCAGCAGCTTGGAGACGATGGCAGCCTCCGACATCTCCGTTTCCAGACAGCCTTTTTTGCCGCAATGGCACAGCTTGTTGTTGTCAATAATGGGGATATGCCCTATTTCTCCCGCCATGCCGCCAACGCCCATGTAGAGCTTTCCGTTGAGCACCATTCCCATCCCAATGCCGGTGCCGCCTAAGTAGAGGTACAGAAAGTTGTCCACCCCTTTTCCTGCGCCCATGGTTTGCTCGGCAATCGTTATAGCGTCCATGTCGTGCTGCACCAGCACGGGGTAGGGGAACATTTTTGAAAAAATTTCGGTAACGGGGCGGTTGACGTTGCCAAAGTAGTTGTAGTTAATGCCGGACTTTTTATCGGTCAGGCCGGGGATGGCAATGCTTATCCCCATAATTTGCCGGCGGTTGATCTTGCTGTCGTTGATGATGGCGCGAACGCTTCGCTGCAAGATTTTGAGCATTTCGTTGGGGGCGGTAATGCCGATTTTTACGGTCGTTATGGGCGTTACGAGCTCGTTGTGCAGGTTGGCTATGGCAATGCGCATGGTAAACCGCTCCACGCCCACCACCACGCAGTAGGCGTAGTTGGGGTTGAGGGAGTAGGTGTAGGCGCAGCGCCCTCCGCTCGAGGCGGCTTTGCCCGTTATGACCAGCATTTGCCGGTGCACCAGCTCCTCTACGACTTTACCAAGCGTAGGGATGGTATAGTTTATATCCTTTCGCAGCTGCGGAATGGTGAGCAGCCTTTGGTAGTACAAATGACGAAGAATGTCATTCTTGAGAAGCGGTTGTTTAGGTTGTGGTTGCATACACAAGATGTTAAAATTATTTGAATAACAGAATATTAGATACCAACGTCGTTGCCCTTTGCGCTTTTTGGGCGGCTGAAGGGCAATGTATTATAAATCTCCGCAGCCCGGCGCAGGGCTTGCAGAGGGCTCAAATTATCGTTCAGCTTTCGGCTCAGTAAAAAATCTCCTCACGCAAAGCTGCGGTATGGCGGCTATGTTGAGCATCAAAAAAAGAGGAGCTACTACGTGCGAGAACGGTCATTTTGTATGTGCTTGTGTAAAAAAACAGAGGCAAAAGTAATGAAAAAAATTTAACAAACAAAAAGTAATAAATAATTCTTTCTAACAGGGAGTTGCCATTTGAGGTTAGTAAAGCAAAAATGAAGCAGAAAATGAAGGCTTGCAGGCTAAAAAAGAGTGGAGCGCCGGTTTTTCTACCACTCAATGGTGATAATTTTGCGTGCTTCGTAGTATTCCGGATTGGCTGCGCCGGGCTCACCTTCGCTCCGGTTGCTTCGTTGCCTTCGCAATGGCGAGCGGCCGCACATTTTTTTCAGCAAGCATCAGCGTAAAAAAAATACGCAAGCGCGCCCTATCCGATAGGGATTTTAAGCAGGAAAGCGGCAATTGGAATTGAAAATCGACGACGGCAAATGCGCAGAAGAATTTGTTTCTTCAAGAATAGCTTGTGTATTTTGTAGCCTAATTGTGGAGCGAATTGTAGAGGCAGGCATCGGGTTCAAGTCCCGTATCGTTCGCGACAGTAGGGTCGCCGATGTTGGCGATAGTTCTTCAAGCGTACATATTCCGTCCTATTGGTATCTATTCGGTATTTCCGCCCTTTTCATAAAGTTTTTAGGTTTTGTTTTCCTGCAAAGAGCGCTGTCCTTCAGAAAATACGGTAGCTATACGGCGTTGTAAATTCGGCGTAATGGCGTATTTTTGCGTCGGGAGAAGTTGGCGAACATGGGGTTTTGGAGTTGGTACCCGATTGAGCTGCCGGCAGCTGCAGCGGGTTGATGGTGAAAGTTATTTGTGGTGCCACCCGGAATCGAACCAGGGACACAAGGATTTTCAGTCCTTTGCTCTACCAACTGAGCTATGGCACCTCGCATTTCGTAAATAAGGGGAGCAAAGGTAGCAATTTTTTGTATCGGGCAAGGATTGTGCTGATTTAAATTATGTATATACAGTGTTAACGTATCCTTCGGTTTGCCGCATCGCCCGAAAACGCCTAACTTTACGCCCAAAAATATTTTTCTTGTGAACATCGAATTTTTTATTGCCAAGCGGCTTACATTCAGCAAGCGCGAGGAGCAGCGGATGCTCCGCCCCATTGTGCGCATATCGGTGGCGAGCGTGGCGCTGAGCCTTGCCGTCATGATTATTGCGGTGGCGGTACTCACCGGATTTAAGGAGCAAATTACGCAAAAGGTTACCGGATTTTTGGCGCATGTGCAAATCGTAAGCTACGGCGGCAATACCTCCTACGAGGCTACGCCTATCGGCAGGCGGCAAGACTTTTTGCCGCAGGTTGCGCAGCTCAAGGAGGTGGCGCACGTTCAGGCTTTTGCGCTCAAGCCCGGCATCATCACCTCGGGCAACAACATGCAGGGCGTGGTGCTGAAAGGCGTTGACAAGGATTTTGATTGGACTTTTTTCAGCGAAAATATGGTGAGCGGCGCCCCCTTTGCCTTTGCCGACAGCGCCGCTACCAACAAGGTTGCCGTTTCGCAAACGCTGGCAAAGCTGCTGCAGCTCAAGCAAGGCGACAGCTTCGACATGCTCTTTGTGCAAGATCCGCCCCGCGTTCGCCGCTTTTCCATCGCCGCCATCTACGACACCAAGTTTGGCGAGTTTGACAAGCTCTACGTGCTGTGCGACCTCCGCCACGTGCAGCGGCTCAACGGCTGGAGCGCCGGGCAAGTATCGGGCTTTGAAATCTACGTAAACAGCTTCGACAAGCTCGACGAAGCTTACCTGCAAATAGAAGACATTGCCGGCTACAAGCTGCTCCCCGACGGTACGCGCCTGTTCGTTGAGAGCGTCAAGCAACGCTACGCGCAGCTGTTTGACTGGCTTGCGCTGCAAGACCTCAACGCATGGATTATCCTTGCGCTCATGCTCATTGTGGCGGGATTCAACATGGTATCTACCCTGCTCATCATGCTGCTTGAGCGGTCGCAGATGATTGGGCTGCTCAAGGCGCTGGGCATACAAAACGCAAGCTTGCAAAAAGTATTTATCTACCAGTCGGGATTTATTGCCGGAAAGGGGTTGCTGTGGGGAAACGTGATAGGCATTGGCTTTTGCTTGCTTCAACAGCACTTCGGCGTTGTGTCGCTCAACCCCGAAACCTACTACCTTTCGCAAGCTCCGGTGGCGCTGGAGCTGTGGCACGTGCTTGTGCTCAACGCAGGCGCCATGGCGGCTATCATTGCCATGCTGGTGCTCCCGTCGATGCTGGCGTCGCGCATCAGCCCAAGCAAGACGCTGAGGTTTGCGTAGGCGCGCGCGCCGCCTCACTCGGCAGGCAG
>JAISLN010000134.1 GCA_031290835.1 Prevotellaceae bacterium | reverse complement strand
CCATGGTGCTGGCGGTAGAATCGCGCACCTCGTCGCCGGTGCGCCTGCCCCGCGACGCACAGGGCATGCAGCACGTTCAGATAGCCAACCTCTACCCCTGCGGCGAGGGCGCGGGCTACGCCGGAGGTATCACCTCGTCGGCCATGGACGGCGCAAGCTGCGCAGAGCGAATTGCAGAGCTACATCGGGCGGATTTATAAGCATGATAGCGAGGTGAGTAGAAAAAAAATGCGGGAAAAGTAAAAATATTTCGCAAAAATATTTGGAGCGAAAGGAGAAATGTGCTACCTTTGCCACCGTTTTCATTGAGATAATTTGTTTTTGTTTGGGAGCTTAGCTCAGCTGGTTTAGAGCATCTGCCTTACAAGCAGAGGGTCGGGGGTTCGAACCCCTCAGCTCCCACTACAACCCAAGATTCACCAAATCCGTAAGCGCGCTATCAGCCGATAGGCGCTTTTTTAGCATCACCACATAAATCCCCAATTTTTCCCCGAATTGGCTTTGCCGCAAAAGTTCGTTGCAGCCAATTTTTTGCAGGAAACCTAATTTGTTCTAAATAAAGCAAATAATATTTATTTTGCAGCGATTTGACGTAAGTTAACAATTTATTTTCACCATCGCTGATTTTTTGATTTATATTTGCGGCAATTAAATTAAACAACTAAAATGTATATCGGCTTTCGTAACCGGACTATTGATGCGGCTTATGCCATGGCACAAAACATGCCTACGGACGCCCGTGCGCAGCTATCCGAACGGTTAAGTAAGCTACCCCCCCCCCCCCTCAAAACTAACTTGTAATCAGTATCTTATAAAAAATTTGGCGGCGCTGCACAGCGCTTGCCCTGCGCGGATAGCTGCACGCCGCTGCATAAAGCCAATACCGCACCTCCTGCATTTTGCCTCAACCTCGCCGTACAACCGTGCGCTGAGGGAAATCAACGTATATTATTCATACACAGCCGACTTGACGCCCTGTAGCGGCGGCAGGAGCGGCTTTGTGCGCACCTTTCACCCAACTTTTTGTCCATCCGCAAGCAACCTGCACAGCATAGCTTATCACACCTCCACAAAAAAAATATTCAGCGTAAAATTTACCTCTAAGAATAAGTTGGCATCCCAAGTGAAATTTGGGCTTACAGGCTTGTTTATAAAAAAAATCATTAACTCTTAAAAATAGTCTGCCTATGAAAATCTAAAAGTTACCCCCCCCCAACGCTGCGACCTCTTTAGGTCGGCTGCTGCAAAGCACACCACAATTTTCAAGTTAGAACTTAAATCAAACTACAACTATCATGAGACATTTAAAAAGGAAGATTAGAAAGGAAGCATATTTGCTTCTATGGCTGCTCTTGACGCCCATCATTTCGCTTGCGCAAGTAACCATAAGCGGAACGGTGAGCGACGCCTCCGGTGGAAAGATTTTGGGCGCCAGCATTGTTGAGAAAGGCTCAACGAACGGTACCTCCACCGATGCAGAGGGGAAGTTTTCGCTACGGGTAGCGAGCAACGCCGTGCTGCAAGTATCGTTTCTCGGTTTTAGCACCCAAGAAATAAGCGTTTTGTCGGCCGTGAACGGCCGCCTCGACATTACGCTCACGGAAGACGCCAGAGCGCTGGAGGAGGTGGTGGTGTCGGTGGGCTACGGCGCCATGCGCAAGAAAGACGTTACCGGCTCCGTTATTCAGATTCGCCCCGACAACATTGCCAACGAAAACCCGAAGACCGTTCAGGACATCCTGCGCGGCATTCCCGGCCTGAACGTGGGCTATGATGCCTCGGCCAAGGGCGGCGGCGATATGAAAATTCGCGGGCAGCGATCGGTGTATGACCCTGCGGGGGCCAACCACAACAACCCGCTGCTCATCCTCGACGGCATGATTTTTTACGGCGAGCTCTCGGAAATCAACCCCGACGACATCGGGCAAATAGACGTGCTGAAGGACGCCTCGGCAGCCGCCGTGTACGGCGCAAAGGCGGCCAGCGGCGTGATTATCATCACCACCAAAAAGGGAAAGCTTGGCAAACCGGTGGTGAACATTACCACCAACATAGGCTGGACGGGGCTAAGCGACTACCGCGAGCGCTTTAGCCCGGACGAATACTTGGCGCACCGCCGGGATTGGTACGAGAAGAATACCTACGGCGTTAATCCCGAAACCGGCGCCTACGGAGCCTACCAAAGCGGCGTGTATGCCTCGCAACCCGGCTATTTTGCGCCCCCCAACCGGCTTCCGGAGGGTGTTTCGCTGGACGACTGGCGGAGCTACAGCAGCAACGAGGAGGGAGAATCCGACCAAAGCATTTGGGGCAAGCGATTGGGATTTAAGGATAATGCGCTTGAGAATTTCCTTGCCGGCAAAACCGTTGACTGGAAAAAGCACACGTTTCGCACAGGCTTTAACCAGGACTACAACGCCAGCGTGAGCGGCGCCAACGACAAAATGAGCTACTACCTGTCGATGGGCTACTTAGAGAATGAGGGTACCGTGGTGAGCAATACTTATAGCGCCGTACGCTCCAACATGAAGGTGGAGGGCAAGGTGAACAAGTGGCTCGAAATAGGCGCCAACGTGAACTTTCAAGACCGCTCGGACGGCAGCCCGCTGGATATTGACATTGACCAGTCGATGCGCAACAGCCCTTACGTCGATTACGCCGACGAGAACGGCAATCCCGTGCAGTTTCCGCAGCCAACCTACAGCCAGAAAGGCTACAACTACGACTTTTTGCGGCAGTACGTGGAGCTGGAAAAGGGCTATACGGTGCTCAACAGCATACTGAACGCCAAAATATCGCTGCCGTTCAACATCAGCTACTCGTTCAACGCCTCGCCGCGCTACCAGTGGTTCTACGACCGCTACTTCATGTCGGCCGACCTGCCCGAGTCGGATCCGGCAGCAAGAGGCGCCAACCGCGAGCAATCGAAACGTTTCGACTGGTCGCTCAACAATACCATCAATTGGGATTATATCTTTGCAAAGAAACATCACGTTAATGTAACGCTGGTGCAGGAAGCCGAAGAGCGCCAATTCTGGAAAGACCGCATCGAAGCACGTCTAATCCTGCCCTCCGACGCGCTGGGATTTCACAACACCAAAAACGGCACCAAAGAAAACAGCACTTTCGACACCGAGGACACGCACCAGACGGCCGACGCCTTGCTGGCGCGCGCGTTCTACTCGTACGACGAGCGCTACATGCTCACGGCCTCCATCCGTCGCGACGGTTACTCGGCGTTTGGCACGTCGAACCCCTACGCTACGTTCCCCTCGGCGGCGGTGGCGTGGTCGTTTGTCAACGAGGAATTTTTTAGGTGGAAAGATCTTTTGAGCACCGGCAAGCTGCGCATCTCCTACGGCGAAAACGGCAACCGCTCGCTCGCCAACCCCTACCTAGCGCTGGCCAACCTCTACACGGGAGCGGGCAAAATGCAGGGCTACATCAACAGCGGGACGGGGAATTTGGAGCTGTATCGCTACCTGATGGCCGAACGGCTGGCAAACACCCACCTGCAATGGGAAAAAACCAACTCGTGGAACTTCGGGCTCGACTTCGGGTTCCTCAACGACCGCATCACGGGTACCATAGAATACTATAACATGAGCACCCGCGATATGATTATGAACCAGCGCCTGCCGGAGTTTACCGGATTTACCAACATTACTACCAACCTTGGGCAGGTGGACAACCGCGGCATTGAGCTTGCAGTAAGCTCGCTGAACGTCAAAACCGACTACTTGCGGTGGACTACTACCCTTGGCTTTTCGTACAACAAGAACGAGATAATACACCTCTACTACGAAAACGAGGATATACTCGACGAAAACGGGAATGTGATAGGCTCGAAAGAAATGGACGATAAAGCCAGTAGAGATAATAAAGGCTGGTTTATCGGTCAGCCCATCAACGTCATTTGGAGCTACCGCGTAACCGGAATTTGGCAGCTGAACGAAATAGAGGAGGCGAAAAAGTACGGACAGCTGCCGGGCGACCCCAAGGTGGCTAACAACTACACGGCCGACGACATAGTAAATGCCGACGGCTCCGTAACGCCCGTGTACAACGACAAGGATAAGGAGTTTCTGGGAGATGAAACCCCGCCCATTCACTGGTCGATGCGCAACGAATTTGTACTTTGGAACGACCTCAGCATTTCGTTCAACATTTACTCCTACATGGGGCACAAAAGCTTGTCGGGCAACTACCTCAACAACGATGATGACGGCGGACGCATGCAGTATGCGCTGGCCAACCTGCCCCGAAAAGAGTACTGGAGCATTGATAACCCCACCAACGACTACGGACGCATTGAAGCCAAAGGGCCTACGGGCGCCGCCGGCGCACAAAAGCTCTACGACCGCTCGTTTATTCGATTTGAGAACATTTCGGTGGGATATTCCTTGCCCCAAGCGTGGACGTCAAGGCTGAAAATAGAGCGCGTGAAGCTCTACGGCACCGTGCGCAACGTGGGCACTTGGGCAAAAGACTGGGAGTATGGCGACCCCGAAACCGGCAGCTGGGCAAGCCGCGTTTTTACGCTCGGATTAAACTTAACATTTTAAAACCGTATAGATATGAAAAAGATATATAAAAACAAGAAGAACACCCTGCCGACATGGGCGCGGGCTGCTGCGGCGTGCGGTGTACTATTTTTGGGCAGCTGCTCGGAAGAATTTTTGAAGCCCGACCCGCTGTCGTTCTACGAGCCGGCCGCCACGTTCAGCACCGAATCGGGGCTGATGTCGGCCATGGCGATATGCGACCGCCACCTCAAGCTATACTATGCGCATCCCGATCACAACGAAGTGCTCATGATGGGAACGGAGTACATCTTTTCCGATATGATGGTGGCCAGCGCCACCGACAAGAAGAGCATGCTGTGCGATGTGGCCAACATGCTTACGCCGACAACCGACGACCAAACGCTGAACGACCTCGACAGAACAAACAGCCTCTGGTACTTCTGGCAGGAAACCTACAAGGGTATTCTGTATGCCAACACCATTATTCAGTTTGTAGATGAGGTAGAAGATTTGGACGAAGCCATCAAAAACACCTACAAGGGCAGGGCGTACTTCCATCGCGCCTTCCGCTACATGGCGCTGGTGTTTCAGTACGGCGATGTGCCGCTCGTTACCAAGGTGCTGGCAGTGCCCAAGCAAAACTACCGCTCCACAAAGCGCGACGCCATCTTAGACATGATTACCGCAGATATGGAGAAAGCCGTAGAATGGGTGCCCGACCAAAAGGATATGAACATGATAGGCATGGTGAACAAGGGCGCCTGCCGCATGCTGCTTGCCAAATGCTACTTGGCAACCGGCGAGTACGCTAAGGCCAAAGAGCAAACCGACATACTGATTGACCAGTCGGGCTATGCGCTGGTGAAGAGCAACTTTGGCACGTTCAACGACGGCGGCGAGCCGCGAACGTGGCCGATTGAGCGCAACGTGATTTGGGATTTGCACCGCCCCGAAAACAAGCTCATTGCCGCCAACACGGAGGTCATCATGGGGCTGCCCAACCGGGGCGCAGATGCGGAATCATTCGTTAAAATGATAACGATGCGCGTCCTGTATCCTTTCTACTTTGACAACGACTACGTAAAAGCAAAAGATGGCAAGCGGGCACTGATGAACTATGCTCGCAATAACACGAAATACGACCCAAAGTATGACTATGCTCGGGCGTTTGGGCGCGGCGTTGCCACGTTCCGCCCCACCTACTGGTCAACGCACAGCCTGTGGGCGCTCAACGGCACGGAAGACAACGACGACTTGCGCCACAACGCCTCGGTAGGCAACTGGGTATGCATGGATTCGCTCCGCGTAAACAACAAGGATTCAAAGCACTTTGGAGAGTACATTGCGCTTTTTGACGACAAGGGAGAGCTGCTGTGCACCGACACCCTCCGCCGCTGGTACGACGTGCCCCACTACAAGCTGTACCTGGAAGATGTTGTGAAGGAGGCTCAGCTGAGCGCCAACGATTTCCGTGGCGCTACCAACGGCGGTATAGCCGACTGGTACCAGTACCGCCTGGCCGAAGCCTACCTCCTGCGCGCCGAAGCGAAGTTCTACCTGAACCCAAGCGACCCTACCATCAAGGACGATTTGAACGAGCTGAGGAGTAGGGCGCAATGCTCGCAGCTTTACACCGGCGCCGTTACCATCGGCGACATCATGAACGAGCGAGCCCGCGAGCTGTACTGGGAGGAATGGCGCAACGTGGAGCTAACCCGCGTATCGCTGTGCCTTGCCCGCAGCGGCAAACCCGACGAGTGGGGCAACACCTATAGCTTGAGCGACTTCGACAAGCAAACAGGTACCGACAAGGAGGGCGGCAGCTACTGGTATCAGCGCGTTGTTCGCTGCGGCGGAATGTACAACTCCGGCGTAACAATATCCATTAGCTCTACCGGCCTTACCAGCGTCAGCTACACGATGGACAAAAAGAATATCTACTGGCCGATTCCCTACGCAGCCATCACCGCCAACAGCAAAGGCGCGCTTGCCCAGAACGTAGGCTACGACGGCTACGACCCCGCCACGCCCAAGTGGGAGACGTGGCAGGAAGCCGTAGCGGACGAGGAAAAAACGGAATAAGCACCGATGGTACGCGAGCAATGCACTTTTCCTCGCTAAAAAAAAAGAAGCCGCCGGAGAAGCTCCTGCTGCAAGGTCGGAAAGCTTCTCCGCCTGCGGCTTTTTTACCGTAAAATAACATTAACGAGCCAAAAATTTTGCACATAAAAGGGAGCAAGCGCATTCAGCTCACCCGAAAGTTGTACATTTGTTGCCGCAACAGAATAAAAATTTCACAACCAACGAGTAGCCGTAGCAAAAAAAAACTTAGCCGTATAATGGATTTTAAAGGAATGAAAAGGCGCGATTTTTTAAAAAACATGGGAGTAGCGGGTTTAACCGCTTTCGTCGCGTCCAGCCCGTGGGTATCGGCTTTTTCGGAGTCCGCCCGCACCCAAAAGGAAAAAATACGCTTGGGCATTATTGGCCCGGGGTCTCGCGGAAGGCACCTGATGCACTTTCTTTGCAAAAATCCGAAAGTAGAAGTAGCGGCGCTCTGCGACATCTACCGGCCATCCATTGATGCGGCGCTGCGGCTGGCGCCCGGCGCAAAGGTCTATGCAGACTACAGGCAGCTGCTGGACGACCGTTCGGTTGACGGCGTTTTTGTTGCTACTCCGCTCAACGCGCACTACCCCATCGTAATGGACGCCTTCGACGCCGGCAAGCATGTGTTTTGCGAAAAATCTATCGGCTACACCATCGAAGAGTGCTTTCGGATGTACAACAAGCACTTGGAAACAGGGCTCATATTTTTTACCGGGCAGCAACGGCTTTTTGACCCGCGCTACCTCAAGGCAATGGAAATGGTACATGCGGGCATCTTTGGCGAAGTGAACGCCATCCGCACCTTCTGGAATAGAAACGACGACTGGCGACGCCAAGTTCCCTCGCCGGAGCTGGAGCGGCTCATCAACTGGCGGCTCTACCGCGAATCCTCCAAGGGGCTCATGACCGAGCTGGCCTGCCATCAGCTTCAAATAGGCAGCTGGGCGCTACAAAAAATACCCGAAACCGTGATGGGGCACGGCGCCATAACCTACTGGAAGGATGGGCGCGAGGTGTACGACAACATAAGCTGCATCTACACGTTTGACGACGGCAAAATCATGACTTTCGACTCCGTTATTTCCAACAAGTTTTACGGGCTGGAGGAGCAAATTATGGGGCATCTGGGAACCGTTGAGCCGGAAAAAGGCAGGTATTTTTTTGAGGACGTTGCCCCCGCTCCGGGCTTTCTGCAAATGCTGAACGACGTAGAGCGCAAGCTGTTTGACGCCCTCCCCTTTGCCGGAACCAGCTGGGCGCCCGAAACGGCCAACGAAAACCGGGGCGAATTTATTCTGGGAGAACGACCGAAAGGAGACGGCACCGACCTCTTGGTAAACGCCTTTGTAGAGGCAGCCATTACCCGCAGGCAGCCGGAGCGAATTGCCGAAGAGGGCTACTACGCCAGCGCGCTGTGCCTGCTGGGCGATCAGGCGTTGCAGGAGAAGCGCGCACTGACCTTCCCCGACGAATTTAAAATCGGCTACCTCAACCATCAACGTACAAAATAGAGGCATGAAAAACACGATAATTTCGGCACGACGCAAAAAAACGGAGCTGTTCACGCTTTTGGCCTGCTTTGTGCTGGCCAACATGGCCAACCTGTACGCCATTGTAGCCTACAACACCTCTCTTGCCGAGCTGGCCACGGCGCTGGGGTATGTTAGCATCGCCGCGCTTGTGCTGTACATCGCTTGGAGCGCCATCCGAATATGCTTTTACGGAGCTAAGCGGGCTGCGGGCAGGCGCATCCGCCAGCACAAGCTGCCATGACGGTGCATTTTTTATACAAAAAGTTGGGCAACAGCCCAAAGCACCTGCAGTATGCGTGGTTTTCGGCCATGCACACACGTGTAGATATGGCGCTGTACCATGCCTCCAAGGAGCTGCTAAAGGATACCGCCTGCCAAATTTACGCCGAAGTAGCACGCTTGGAGCAAACAGGCAGCTTTTACAGCGCCGAAAGCGAGCTGTGCGCGGTCAACCGGCACGCCGCCGCCAAGCCGGTAGCTATCAGCCGCGACCTCTACCGCATGGTGGAGCTGTCGCTGGAGCTTCACAAAAAAACGCTCGGCTGCTTCGACGTTACCGTAAATTCGGGAAGCTACGACAGCCAAACGATAGCCGGCGTTGCGCTGGAAAAAGAAGCGCAAACCATTTTTTACCGGCGCCCGGACATAAAAATCGACCTTTCCGGCTTTCTCAAAGGGTATGCCTTGGAGCAAGCAAGGGCTATTTTGGCCAAAGCGGGGCTCAAAGACGCGCTAATCAGCATGGGGGGCAGCTCGGTGTTGGCCATCGGCAACCACCCGTTTGGGGGCGGCTGGAAGGTGGATTTCCGAACGGCAAAAAACGGCGACGCCACCGCAGTCCGGCTCCACAACCGCTGCCTGAGCACCTCCGGCAACGAAATTCCCGGACAAAAGCACATTATTTCGCCCCACACGGGCAAATATATCGAAGGAATCGGGCGTGCGGCCGTCGTTACCGAAACCGGCACGGAGGGCGAAGCGCTATCCACCAGCCTTTGCGTGGCCACTGCCCGGCAGAGGGAGGAAATCCTGCAACGCTTCAAGGCGGAGCAAATTTTGATTGATTGACAGCAGCAATTGTATCAACATATTTCATCAAAAAAACATTAGCAAGTATGATTACACGTAGAAAATTTCTCAAAGCCATGGCGCTAACCTCTGCCGGGCTGGCGGTGGTACCCGGCAAAGTGCTCAACGCCAAAAGCTACAAGCAGGTAGCGGGCGCCGGCAAAAAGGTCAACATCGCCTACATCGGCATTGGCAACCGGGGCTTGCAGGTCATTCAGGATTTTGCGCAAACCGGAATGGTGAACGTAGTGGCGCTGTGCGACGTGGACTTGGGCGCCAAGCATACGCAAAAAGCCATTGGCATGTACCCTCAGGCAAAGCAGTTTAAGGATTTCCGGCAGCTGTTCGACAAAGCCGGTAGGGAGTTCGACGCCGTAGTGGTGGCAACGCCCGACCACTCCCACTTTCCCATCAGCATGTTGGCCATTGCCAACGGCAAGCACGTGTACGTGGAAAAGCCCATGGCGCGCACCTTCCACGAGGCGGAGCTGATGATGCAGGCGGCCAAAAAGCACCCCAAC
Source organism: Prevotellaceae bacterium (assembly GCA_031290835.1). Lineage (GTDB taxonomy): Bacteria > Bacteroidota > Bacteroidia > Bacteroidales > UBA932 > JAITMY01. The sequence continues at coordinate 3,204 of JAISLN010000134.1, read as the reverse complement.
GTCGTAACGCAGGTGGGCAATCAGGGGCACTCGGAGGCCAACTACTTTCAGTTTCAAGCTTGGGTCAAAGCCGGCATCATTAAGGACGTAACGGCCGTTACCGCGCACATGAACAACATCCGCAGGTGGCACAAGTGGGACAGCAATATTTACAAGCTGCCCGAAAAGCAGCCCCTGCCCGACGCCTTGGACTGGATGACGTGGCTCTCGGCCGCTCCCTACCACGAGTACAACGAAAAGTACCATCAGGGCGAATGGCGGTGCTGGTACGACTTTGGCATGGGCGCCTTGGGCGATTGGGGCGCACATATCTTGGATTCCGTACACGAATTTCTCGAGCTGGGCTTGCCCTACGAGGTTACCATGCTGAAAGAAAGCGGCCACAACGACTACTTCTACCCCTACTCCTCCACCATCCTGTTCCGCTTCCCGCAGCGCAGGGACATGCCCCCGGTGGACGTCTCATGGTACGACGGGCTGGACAACCTCCCCCCCATCCCTGCCGGGTATGGCGTTTCCGGGCTGGATCCCAATATTCCTGCAACCAACCAGGGCGATACGCCGCAGGCCAAGCTAAATCCGGGAAAAATTATCTACAGCAAAACCTTAACGTTTAAGGGCGGAACACACGGCAGTACGCTTTCGATTATTCCCGAAGAAAAAGCCCGAGAAATGGCGTCCGGCCTCCCGGAAGTTCCGCAAAGTCCGTCCAACCACTTTGAAAACTTCTTGCTGGCGTGCAACGGCGTAGAAAAAACCCGCTCGCCATTCGAAATACATGGCCCGTTGAGTCAGGTTTTTTCGCTGGGAGTTATTGCGCAACGCCTCAACGCTCAGCTGTTTTTCGATAGCAGAGCTAAGCAGATAACGAACAACGCATTTGCCAACGCCATGCTCACGGGCGCCCCTCCCCGCAAGGGCTGGGAAGATTTTTACAAGCTCTAAGCAATCAGCAATCGTAGCTAATGAAAAAAAATAAATAATCACGCTAATAAATTTTATGCCATGAAAAAAGTTTTTTTGTACATCTCATTTTTATCTATCGCCACCATATCGGCGGCTCAGGACAAAGCACACCTCAACACGCTAACGCCCCAAGAAATCCGCGAGGGCTGGGTCTTACTTTGGGACGGCGTAAGCGCCAACGGCTGGAGAGGCGCCAAGCAGCCAACCTTTCCCGCCAAAGGCTGGAGGATAGAAAACGGCATGCTCAAGGTGCTAAAAAGCAGCGGCGGCGAATCCGCCAACGGCGGCGACATTGTTACCACGCGCAAATACAAAAATTTTATCCTAAAGGTCGATTTCAAAATAACGGAGGGGGCCAACAGCGGAATAAAGTATTTTGTCAACACCGACTTGAACACGGGCGCGGGGTCGGCCATAGGATGCGAATACCAGATTTTGGACGACGACAAGCACCCCGACGCCAAGCTGGGGACTAACGGCAACCGAACCGTAGGCTCGCTGTACGACCTGATACCCGCCGTCAAAGCTAAGCCTTTCAAAAAGGACGAATTTAACACCGCCACGATTATTGTAAACGGCAACCACGTGGAGCACTGGATGAACGGCAGCAAGGTGGTTGAGTACACGCGCAACAACCAAATGTGGAACGCCTTAGTTGCCTTTAGCAAGTATAAGGGCTGGCCTAACTTTGGTAATGCGGAAGAGGGGCATATCCTCCTGCAGGATCACGGCGACGAGGTGTGGTTTATGAACATCAAAATTAAGGAGCTGTAGCCATGAAATACATTTACTGCCTTATCCTTGCGGCGATGTCGGCGGCCGCCGCCGCACAGCCCCTGACGAAGCAAAACGTGCTGAACACGGTCAAAAAAGTGGCCGACAACGTGGTGAAAAACACCACCTACCTCTACTACGATAGGGAGACGGGCGAGCTGATTGCCGACCTGCAGCAGCACGGATACAACCGCAACGTAACGCCGCAAAACGGCTACAACGACTGGAAGTACTGGAACGGCGTGATACATATCGCCTTCAACCGCCTTGGCGAGGAAACGGGCATAGCCCGCTATGCGAATTTTGCGAAAAAGAACTTTGAGCTCTTTTTTCGGGACTACGAATACCTGAAACCCCTGTACGACGGCAAAAATCACTGGGGCTTTCCGCTGGCGCAGGCCATCCGGATTACCGAGCTCGACGACTGCGGCGCCATGGGCGCAAGCCTGATAGAGCTCTACATGACCGACAAAAAGCCTGCCTACAAGGAGTGGATTGACGCCGCCACCGAGCACATCATGAAAAAGCAAATGCGCCTGCCCGACGGCCTCTTTTCGCGCCCCCACCCCCACCACAACACCGTGTGGGCAGACGACCTCTACATGAGCGTCCCATTTCTGGCGCGAATGGGCGCGCTGACCGGAAAAGCCGAGTACTTCGACGAAGCCGTCAAGCAGGTAGCCCTTTTCAACAAGTACCTCTTCGACGAGCGCACCGGCCTAATGTGGCATTGCTACTACGACGACCTCAAGGCCAACGGCGGCACATTTTGGGGGCGATGCAACGGATGGATGATGATGGCCACAGCCGACCTCCTGCGCTTGCTACCCGACAGCCACCCACGCCGCAGCGAAGTGATAGCGCTGCTGCAACGGCAAATACTCAACGTAGCACAGTATCAGAGCCCGAGCGGAATGTGGCGTCAAGTCCTAAACAAGGAAGACTCCTACCTCGAAACCTCCTGCACGGCAATGTTTACCTACTCCGTGGCGCTTGCCGTAAACAGCGGATGGATAGATAGGCGCTACCACAGCATTGCCGTTAAGGGCTGGCGGGGAATTTTGACGCAAATCACCTCCGAAGGGGCCGTTACCAACATCTGCGAAGGCACGGGCATCGGCAACGACATTAAGTTCTACTACGACCGCCCCGCGCCATACAACGACATCCACGGGCTGGGCGCCGTTTTCCTTGCCGGAATAGAGGTGGCAAAGCTGCTGAAAGAGTAAATATTGGCGTCAATTTAGGATTCCGCCGCTTTTCAACGCCTCAAGCCGTCAACCCGTGGCTTGATAAGCCGGCTTCCTACCATAGAAAAAGCTGCTACCCGGTAAGGGTAACAGCTTTTTCGCGTTGTGCTGCATCAGCGCTATTCGTCAGCAAATTTCAATCACCTTCATGCTCTTTTTGACGTCCTCCTCGTTCATTTTGGGGATGGAAACATTCAGCACTCCGTGCTCCATT
>JAISLN010000133.1 GCA_031290835.1 Prevotellaceae bacterium | reverse complement strand
GTCGCGCCGCGCCCTGCTCCCGCAGCCCGAAGGATGGGTTGAGCCGGAGCGCGCACCCCGCCCCGAGCGCAGAGACCGCGACGGCGACCGTCGCGGCGGCGGCGGACATCGCGGCGGCGACCGCGACCGCGGCGGCGACCGCAGAAGACGCTAAAAACTTCGCACCTTAGCATTTCAACAGCAAAAAGCGATGAGCCAAGCTTGGTTCATCGCTTTTTTGCGCTCAATCCGTATCCTTTGCACACCTTAACCTGCGGGAGGCTTCGCCATAGCTAATCATCAAAATCACAAAAATCACAGCTCAGACAAATTGGCAACATCCGGTAATCCCAAAATGTCCATTAGGAGCATTAGCTCGTTGAAAAATACTTGTTTTTAGCTCTTGATAGAAATTCGGCTCTCTTTGCATCCCGGTAGGGATGCATCTCTCGGTAGAAAAATATAACATCCTGATATAAAGATTGAAAAATGTAGCAACATTTTCTACCGAGAGGTAATCTGTAGATTCAACATCATCATGCAGCTTCCTCACGTAAATTTCCGTCAAAATTTCTCTCTCCCTATCCTAATCCTATCCTCACCCGCGCCAGCTCCCGCCCGTCGCCGCAGCGCGTAATGCTGTAGGAGCGGGTACTTGCGGCTATTGGCTGCATGGCGATGGCGAAGCGCTCTCCGGCGTGCGCTTCGTGCAGAAAATTTACCTCTAAGGTCTTTACCTCTCCGCCGGTCTGCCGGTGCAGAGGGCTGTCCAGCACCCAGCGCACGTAGCAGGCGTTGTTTACGTGCCCGTTCATGTCCACGTCGCTCGGCATGATTTCTCTTGCCTCGTCCGTTGCGCTTGCAGCTACGGGGGGGAGCTTTTCCGGCGGCTCCGGGATGGCGTGCCGGTCGAGCACGTGCGGAAAGGCGGAGGCGAAGCGCTCAAGGCGCTGCGGTCGCCGCGAGGCAATATCCACCATGAGCCACGCGGTGGAGGCTACGGCTACCGCCTCCCCCTGCGCGTTGAGCAGCTCAAAATCGCGGTTGCCCATAAGCGCACCGGGAGCCTTAGACCACGTGCGCAGCAGGAGCTCTTCGCCCCACGTTGGGTAGGCGGCTACCCTTAGCGTGAGGCGCGACAGCACCCAAAACAGCTTGCCCGCGCCAAGCGCACCAAAGCCAAATCCGTTGGCTGTTGCGTGGTTGCCGGCGGTTTCCTGCAAAAAATGCAGCATGGCGATGAGGCTAAGGCGACGGTTGGCGTCGGTGTGGTAGGAGTGCACCCGGTAGGCGTCCTCCCTAAAGAATGGCGCTTCAAATTTATTCATCACTTATATCTCCATAATTTTAATTTTTCCTTCGTTTTCGCCTGCGCTAAGCGACATTTGCGCAAGCAGCCGGGCAAGGCGCTTCCCCGCTGCGGTATTTTCGCCGCCGGCCTGCGTACCCCGCGCTTCAACGCGCCCCAGCACAAGGCCTGCGGTGATGGCGTGTATATCCATGGCAGGCTGGTAGGCGTTTACCTTTGGGTCGTCGGTGATGGTTTCGCAGACAACGCCGCTCTGGGTAAGGCCGAAGAGGATGTCGCGCGTTACGCGCACGGAGATGCCCAGCGCCGCCGCAATTTCCGACGAGCCCATGGGCTTGCCGCCAGCGGCAAAATTCTTGACAACGCAGTGCACAACGAGCAGCGAAAGCAGCTTGCGCTCGCGTATGCTCAGGCTCTGCGCACCGGCGCCGTACTCGTAGTGCTGCACGTTTTGCGCGGCAAACGACAGCTCTGCGCCAAACAGCAGGATGAGCCAACTGGTCTGCGCCCACAGCAAAAATAGCGGAACGGCGGCAAAGCTGCCGTACACGGCGCTGTAGCCGGATACCACAACCTGCGAGTAGATGTAAACGCTCTGAACAGCGTAAAACAGCGTTCCCGCAACCACGCCGGCAACGAGCGCGGGCGCAAGCTTGACCTTTGTGTAGGGCATAGCCACGTACACAAAGGTGAACACCAGCCATATCAGCGCACAGCTGAGCGCTTTAAATCCCAGCTTGGCGACTGGCGCAAGGTAGGGGTAAACGCCCAGCTCCGCCGCAAGCGCGGCAACGCGGGCGTGCATGGCCACCGCAAGGGAGCTCGACGCAATGAGCAGTATGGGCGCAATGAGCATGACCGAAAGGTAGTCGGCCACCTTGCGCCCCCACGGACGGGCGCGCTTGACCTGCCAAATATAGTTGAACGACGTTTCGATGTTGCTAAGCAGGTTGAGTATGGCCCACAGCAAAAACAGCACGCTAACACCCGCGATAAGCCCGCTCGTTGACCGGCTAAGCATGGCCTCGGAAAAGTCGAACAAAAAAGTCAGCAGCTCTCCTTGCCCGGCAAAGCGCACGTGCAGCAGGTTGAGCAGGTATTCGCGCAGCCCAAAACCTTTGGCAACGCCGATGAGCATAGCCAGCACCGGAACAATGGCGATGAGCGTGTAAAACGTAAGGGCGGAGGCGCGTAGCGATATTTTATCAACAAAAAAACCCCGCACGGCGATAAAAATCACCTTGAGCAGCTTGATGAGCATGGCGTCGCGCGTGTTGACGCGCGCCTTGTCTATGTGCCAAATATCGTAGGTGACGAGCTGAACGCTCTGCCGATACCACTCCAGCAACCGTTTCATGCGCCGCGCCCTACTCTACTTGCAAACTTGGCAACATCCACCACGCAGCGCTCGTGCGTTCCGCGCCCTATTTCGCCCTGCTCGTCCCTTGCCGCCACCTCAAAATGTAAGCGCCTGCCCTCAACCTTTACCAGCGTGGCAACGCTCCAAACCTTCATGCCGACCGGCGTAGCCTTGACGTGCGTAACGCAAACGGCGGTACCAACCGTGCCGTAGCCCTGCGGCAAATAGGGCAGCACGGCGTTCATGGCGGCGTTTTCCATGAGCCCAACCATGGCGGGCGTGGCAAACACCTCCACCAGCCCCGATCCGTACCTATACGCCGTATCTTCGGGCGCAACAACCTTTTCGGCAAAATACCGCAAACCTTCTTTGAGCGTAATTTCCATAAATTTTCCTTCTGTCGGGTTAATAAAACAGGCTTCAAAAGTAGCGTTTTATTTCGTGATTTCTAACAAAAGACGTATCTTTGTCGCTCAAAAAATATTTACACCATGAAAAGAGATGACCAAATTTTTGACCTGATAAAGCAGGAGCGCACGCGGCAAGCGCAAGGCATTGAGCTTATCGCGTCGGAAAACTTTGTGAGCAATCAGGTGCTGGAGGCTATGGGGTCGGAGCTGACCAACAAGTACGCCGAGGGCTACCCCGGCGCACGCTACTACGGCGGCTGCCAAGTGGTTGACCAATCCGAGCAGCTCGCCATCGACAGGCTTTGCCGGCTCTTTGACGCCGAGTACGCCAACGTACAGCCGCACTCCGGCGCACAGGCCAACACCGCCGTTTTTTTGACCGTGCTCAAGCCCGGCGACACGTTTATGGGCTTCGACCTGTCGCACGGCGGGCACCTTACGCA
>JAISLN010000132.1 GCA_031290835.1 Prevotellaceae bacterium | reverse complement strand
TTTTAATTTTATTTTTTTTATGTTATGAAAACGCCAAAATTTCTACTGAAGTGTACGCTGTTCGCAGCAACAGCCATTACCGGATTGCAGCCGATTTCTGCAAAAGTTTTATACGTGGGTACCGAAGGCCAATGGGCGGGTAAAGCTGAGGGGGACATACACGCAACCCCCCACGCCGCCTTTGCTGCCGCCGCCGAAGGCGACACAATTTGGATTGCCGAGGGGACTTACGACGTTGCCGAGCGATTTGCTATGACGGCAAGTGGAGTGGGAATGTTAGCTTCGTTCTACGGCGGCTTTGCCGGCACGGAAAATTCCATTGCCGAGCGAGCAAAAGTGGAAAATGGAAAGGGCTGGGAGTTTACCCATCCAACCGTTTTGAAGCAGACAGCAAGCTTAGTTGGTGGCATGTTTTACGTCTGGAGTATTGCAGCTACAGCGGCAACCAACTTTTCCTTGGATGGATTAGTGCTGGAGGGATATGATTCTGATAACAGCGGATTGTTCTGGAATGGTAGTGAGAATTTGAACAGCTTGGCTATCTCCATAAGAAATTGTTGGATAAAAAACTTTGGCAAATCAGGCGACTATGGCGATGGATTGCATCTTATAGGCGCAGCGGCTTATTCATCTTTCGTTGTTGACTCCTGCCTGATAGAAAATAATAAGGGACATTACGGAGGAGGAATACATGTTGAAGGCAGCAAAACTATCAAAAACAGCACTATACGAAACAACACCGCCGAGCGTGGCGGAGGAATATATACCTATCAGGGTACTGCTGCCGGAGGTATAGGCCTTACCATTACCGGTTGCCTGATTGACGGAAATACTGCTAGCCTTTACGGTGGAGGAATGTTTATAAGGGATCTTTCCACCAAGTACAACATACATAACTGTATTGTGGTAAATAACAGCACTCCAAGTGGTGGTAGCGGCGGCGGTATTTATTTTGGTTCTGTTCCTACTGCTAATCCCATTGCAACAATCTCCAACCTTACCATTGCCAACAATCGGTCGCCGGGCGGTGGTGGAATACGTTTTGGCGAAGATGGCGGCAGAGTGTACAACAGCATTTTTTACAATAACTGGCAAGGCTCTACAGCTACGGTGGAGAATGTGAATACAGCTTGGGGGCAACCTGCCGCTTTCAGCAACAACATTATTGACAAGGCTTACGGCATTACCTCCACGCCCGGCTGTATCTTCACCTCCGACGGCGAGGCCATTTTTGGGCAAAATTGGGTAACCTCACCCTTTTCGCCCGGCACGGATAAGGGAACAACCGAGGTGGGCGCAAACTTCACGCTACCCAACATTGACTATGCGGGGAATAGCAGAACACGAGGTGACGCCATAGACATTGGACCGTACGAGTATGAAGTTATCGTTGACAACGACCCTCCTAGCGCTCCGGCAAACCTTACGCTAAAGAGCGCAAGCAAAACCACCCTTACGCTGGAGTGGGACAAGAGCACCGACGATGGTTCTTTGAAAGCTTACCTCATTTCTGTGAACGGCGGCGCCCCCCAAACGATAGCGCTGACAAGCTTGGATGCAAGCTACGCGGAGATCCCAAAAATTTGCTACCTGCTAACCGATTTATCGGCAAATACTTCTTACACCATATCGGTACAAGCCGCCGACTGGGCTGACAATCTTTCTACCGCAGCTACCGCAACGTTTTCTACCAACGATGATAGTAGCGCTAAAAGAATATGGTACGTAGGGAACGGCTGGCAGGGGAAACCCTTTAACAGCATAAAGGCAGGTCCCACCGACGCCTTTGCTGCCGCCACCGAAGGCGACGAAATTTGGATTGCGGAGGGAACTTACAATATTGCCTCCCGATTTGATATGACGACAAAATTAGTATCATTCTACGGCGGTTTTGCCGGCACGGAAAGCTCCATTGCCGAGCGAGTAAAAGTGGAAAATGGGAAAGGCTGGGAGCTTACCCACCCAACCGTCCTGAAGCAGACAACAAATTTAGTAGGTGGCATGTTTTACGCCTGGGATGCTACCTCTACAGCGGCAACCAACTTTTCCTTAGATGGATTGGTGATGGAAGGATATGATTCTAATAACAGCGGTTTGCTCTGGAATGGTAGCAGCAATTTGAGCAGCTTGGCTATCTCCATAAAAAATTGTTGGATAAAAAACTTTGGCAATTCAGGGAGCTATAGCGATGGATTGCATCTTATAGGATCAGCAAGCTACTCATCTTTTGTTGTTGACTCCTGCCTGATAGAAAACAACAAGGGAAATAACGGCGGAGGCGTGCATGTTCAGGGCAGTAAAACCATTAAGAACAGCACTATACGAAACAACGCCGCTAATAGCGGCGGAGGAATATATGCTTTTCAGGGTACTGCTGCCGATGGTGCAGGGCTTACCATTACCGGCTGCCTGATTGACGGAAATACTGCCAATGCTAACGGCGGCGGAATATACGTAAGAGATGTTGGCGCCAAGTACAACTTGCACAACTGTGTTGTGGTAAACAACTCCGCCTCCGACAATGGCGGCGGCCTTTACTTTGGCAGCATCGGCGATCCCGCCATTGCAGCCTTCTCCAACCTTACCATTGCCAACAATCGTGCGGCGCAGGGCGGCGGAGTAGCCTTCAGCAAAGCGGGCGTAGGAGCGTACAACAGCATTTTCTACAACAACCGGCAAGATGATACGGTGAGCAACATCAGCGCTGAGGCCGGAAGTCCTGCTGTATTCAGCAACAATATCATCGACAGGGATTCCTACAGCAATACCATTTTTACGAGCTGCATCCTCTCTACCGACAGCGCAGCTATTTTCGGAGAGGGTTGGGTTACGGCGCTAACTTCGCCCGGTACGGATAAGGGGACAGCCTCTGTAGGCTCAGGCTTTACGCTGCCCGCCGTGGACTATACGGGCAAAGCCCGGCAGGTGGGCGTTATAGACATTGGGGCCTACGAAACGTTTCCGGCTCCCGCCGAATTTGTCGGCATTCCGGGCGGCAGCGTGGTTGCGCTTACGTGGAACGCCGTGAGCGGCGCCACCGCCTACAAGGTTTACGCCGATGCGGGCAGCCTGAGCGAGGCAGCTACCTTGGTAGCAACAGCTTCTACGCCCTACTACATGGCAACGGGCTTAACGCCCAATACGCAGTACACCTTTACGGTAAAGGCGGCCATTGACCCGGCGGCGGCGGCTACCGTGCAGGTTGCCACGATTGGCGCCGACGCGCCCGATGCGCCCGCCGAGCTTACCGCCTCCGAAGTAACGGAAACCTCCGTATTGCTCTCGTGGGCTTTGCCCGCTAACGTCGGCAGCATATCGAAGTACATCATCTACGCCAACCGCGTGGCGGTGGACAGCACAGCCGACGCTACCGCTACTTCCGCCACCATAGCGGGGCTTGAGTTGTGGCGGGACTACGCCTTTACCCTGCGGTCAAAAAGCGCAAGCGGCGCTCTTTCTGCGCCCACCAACCCCTGCGCTGTTCGCACCATAGACAACACCCCCCCAACCTCGCCGGCAGCTGCGCTAAAATCGGCAACCAAAAGCACGCTGACGGTTGAATGGAGCGCAAGCGCTGACGCGGGCGCTGTGGCAGGCTACATTGTTTACGTTGACAGCGCTGCCATAGACACCGTTTTGCCGGCAAGCATCGACGCCGATATTCTCAGCCTGATGAACGGCAAGTTTTCCTACACGGTCATCAACCGCGACGCAAATACGCCGTACTCCGTGGGGGTAGCAGCTTACGACGAGGCCGGGAACGTGTCGGCGCTGGTAGCCGACAGCTTCTCCACCAACAACGAGGACGAGCCGCTGATTTGGTACGTGGGAAAATGGGTAGGCAAACCCGCCGACCGTATTCTTCCGGCTGTACATTCGGCCTATACGCAGATAGCCGCAGTAACAAACGCTCAGCTTTGGATACAGGGCGAGCATAACCTTTCGGCACAAATAAATTTGACGAACAAGGACGTAAACGGCATTTCGTTCTACGGAGGCTTTGCCGGCTACGAAAGCAGCCCCAGTGAGCGCGTCCGAATACCGGGCGGCAAGGGCTGGGAGTTTGCCTACCCAACAAAGCTGAAAAGAAGCGGCGACGCCATTTACAGCTCCGGCGAAAATCCTCCTTTGGGAGACATTACCATAGACGGCTTGACGCTGGAAGGCACCAACGCCAAAGACAGCGAAGGAATTTACTGGACCAGCAGCCCGGCAACAGGCAGCGTAGCCATTAGAAATTGCGTGATACAAAACTTTGGCGACGATTCGTCTGCCTACAACGGGGGCGGCATGCAGCTTCGCGGAGAGGCAAAAGAAGGGTCCTTCGTTGTTGAGGATTGCCTGATACGCAACAATAAGGCAAGAAACGGCGGAGGCATATCCTTGAACGGACGCCACCACACCATCAGAAATTGCGAAATTCGCAACAACTCTGTTATCGGCAGGGAAAGCTCCTCAACGCCCGAAAGCAGCAACGTTCCCATAGGCGGCGGCGGCATATACGTGCTTGGTGCAGAGGGCTCCGCCTCCATTACCGGCTGCCTGATTGAGGGTAACAGCGCTTACAGCGGCGGAGGCTTGTTCCTGCGCAGCGTTGCGGACAGCGCTGCCGTGAGCAACAACGTGGTGGTGAACAATACCGCCGTGTATGGCGGAGGCGTTGCGTTCTGCGGCGATACGGTGGTCAACACGGCGCTCAAGATTACCAACTTTACCATCGCCTCCAACCGCGCCGAGCAGCGGGGCGGCGGAATATATATTGCCGACACAAGCCAGCGGGTGTATAACACCATTTTCTGGAACAACCGCACGGCAAAAGCCGAAGGAGGAGACACGACGGATAACGTTTACGTTGATGCGTCGGCAAGCGATTTGACCTTTAGCCACAACATTGTTGACAGGGACTACGGCTACGCCAACCTCGCGCAAATTAGCTGCATAGCGGAGAGCGACAGCGCCAAGCTGTTTGGCGCAGGATGGGTTACCCTGTTCCCAAGCGCGGCAGAGGATGGAGGTACTACGGTACCCGCTGCGCCGTCCACCTCCATTCCCTCAACGGACATCTTGGGGCAGCCCCGAGTAGTAGGCGGCGCCATAGACATTGGCCCCTACGAGCGTCAGGCTGAAGCCGGAGCGCCCTCCGTGCCCCAAAACCTCGTAGGTGCGCCCGAGGGAGCAAGCAACATCCTCCTTGCATGGCAGCCCTCTACCCCCGCCGGCGATGATGCGGTTGCAGGCTACTACATCTACCTGAACGGCAATTTGGTAGATACCGTACTTGCCCCCGACACCACCTACACGGCAACCGGGTTAGAGCCGGGCGACTACCTTATTCAGGTGGCAGCCTTCGGCAGCACGGGCAAAACGTCGCCAAAAACGCCGCTCACCAACGTAATTACGCTCATTGAGGGCGAGTACTACCTCGTACGGATTACCTCCGTTGGAGAGGGCATAAGCCTTACATCTCCTCCGACCAACTCTGTGAATACTATAGCTGCGGGCGATTCGCTGACGATAACTTTTACCGTAGCCGAAGCGTATGAAAATCCTGTGGTAACCGCCAACGGCGCTCCCGTAAGCTGCGCCTTGGTTGGCGGAAGCTACGTTGCGGTAGTCAAAAGTACCGATGACGTAAACGTGAGCTTGTCCGCCAGCCCGAAGCCCACCGTAACGGTGAACGCAGACCAAAATAGCATTGTCGTTATATCGCCGACCGGCGCAACGCATAGGGTTTCGGCCAACAGCACCTTTGAAATCAGGTTCAACCTCAGAGCCAGCTACGCCAACCCCGTTGTAACGGTAAACGGCGTTCCCGTTGAGCCTGTGTTCGGCGGCGGGGTTTACAGCGTTACCATCACCGTTACCGGCGATGTTGCCGTAAACCTGTCGGCAAGCCTCGCCCCTGTTACCGGCGTAGAAGCTATACAGGACAACGACTTTGTGGTATCCACCATCTACTACAACCTGCTCGGCCGGGAGGTGCGCGCACCGGCCGTTAGCGGTATCTACTTTGTGAAGGAAACCTACGCCTCCAAGAAAACGGTGGTGCACAAAAGGCTGATTATTGTGCGGTAAAATGAAGCGAAAAACAAATCCGCTGCGCCGCGGCAGCTCCGCAAGCGCAGCGGATTTACAAAAAAGGTGTTGAAGCAGAAATTTATGAAGTAAAAAAATAAGCAGAAAACATGAGAAAAATTTATCTTTTATTGCTACTATTTTGTGCAATGGCAGGCGTTAGCGCCGTTCAAGCGCAGCAGGTAAGAGTTAGCGGCGTGGTTGTTGACGATGCTACGTCGGAGCCTCTGGCGGGCGGGACGGTAACCCTGAAGGGCGCCACCACAGCCACCATGACCGATAAGGATGGCGCTTACGCGCTGACAGTGCCGAGCTCGGGCGTGCTGGTGTTTTCGTATATGGGGTATAGCACGGTGGAGATTCCCATCGACGGCAAGGCGGAAATTAGCGTGCGGCTGAAATCCTCCACCACCGGGCTGGACGAGGTGGTCATTACCGGATTTCAGCAGGTATCGAAGCGCAACTTTACGGGCTCTGCCGTGAAGCTCAAGGCCAACGAAATGAAGCTGGAGGGCGTGGCAGACGTGAGCCGTATGCTGGAAGGTCGCGCAGCGGGGGTGTCGGTGCAGAATGTTTCGGGCACCTTTGGGGCTGCGCCCAAAATCCGCGTGCGCGGCTCCACCTCCATCAACGGGGAGAACAAGCCGCTGTGGGTGGTGGACGGCGTTATTCTGGAAGATATGGTCAACGTGTCCAACGACCAGCTCTCCAGCGGCGACCCTACCACGCTGCTGGGCTCTGCCGTGGCGGGCATCAACGCCAACGACATCGAATCGTTTGACATCCTCAAGGACGCCGCCGCTACGGCGCTCTACGGAGCGCGCGCCATGAACGGCGTAGTGGTTATCACCACCAAGCGGGGACAGGAGGGGAAGCCGTCCATAAAGTACACGGGCAACTACTCCGTGCAAATCAAGCCCAGCTACAGCGACTTCAACATTATGAACTCCGCCGACCAAATGTCGGTACTTGCCCAGCTGGAGCGCTCGGGATTCCTGACTACCAACATGATAAACAGCTCCAACTGGGGCGTTTACGGAAAAATGTTTTACAACATTACCACCTACGACCCCGAGAACGATAGGTTTTTGCTGGAGAATACGCCGGAGGCGCGGCGCGTTTTTCTCAACCGCTACGCCTACGCCAATACCGACTGGTTTGGCTTGCTGTTTCGCAACTCTTTTGTGCAGGAGCATTCGCTGAGCTTTTCGGGAGGGTCAAAAAATTCCAAATCCTACGCCTCCGTTGGCTTTTACAACGACAACGGGTGGACGGTTGCCGACAGGGTAAACCGCTATACGATGAACTTCAGGAACGACTTTACGGTAAACAAAGCGCTGGACGTGGCAGTTGGCGCCACCGGCTCGTTCAGGCAGCAACAGGCGCCCGGCACGCAGGACAGAAGCGCCAACCTGCTCGACGGCATGTACGAGCGCGCGTTCGACATCAACCCTTTCAGCTACGCCCTCAACACCAGCCGGGCGATGACCATGTACGACGAAAACGGCGACCTCGAATACTTTCAGCGCAACTATGCCCCGTTTAACATCATGAACGAGCTGACCAAAAATACCATGCACCTGCAGGTGATAGACGTGAAGCTGCTTGGTGAAGCCAACTTGAAGATAACCAAAGATTTGCGATTCTCCTCCATTGCCTCGATACGCTACATGAACACCATACATGAGCACATGGTTGAGGAAGGCGCCAACATGGCGGAAGCCTACCGGGCGGCAGGCAACAGCACCATAAGGTCAAACAACGGAAACCTGTACAAAAACCCCGATAACCCGGAGGCCGAGGCGGTAGTGGTGATGCCCTACGGCGGGTTTTACAACCGGTTTGGCCGCACCATGCAGAGCTACGACGTGCGCGGCAGCTTCTTCTACAACAAGCAGTTTAACAGCAACAACCGGGTGAGCGCAGTAGCCGGAATGCAGGTGCGCTCCGCCGACAGGCAGTCCGCCTCCAGCTACGGCTACGGCTACCAGTACCACAGCGGCGGCGTGGTGTACCTCGACCCGCTCATCATCAAAAGATACACGGAGGAGGGGCTCAACTACTACGATATGTCCACCACCCGCGACAGGGGCGCCGCGTTTTACTTCAACGCCGACTACCTGTTCATGGAGCGCTACGCCCTGGCCTTTACCGGCCGCTACGAGGGCAGCAACCAGCTGGGAGGGGCTTCGTCGGCGCGGTGGCTGCCAACGTGGACGGTGAGCGGCAAGTGGAACGTAAGCAGCGAGCCGCTTATGCAAGCCTTGCGCTTTATCAACAATCTGGACATAAAGGCCAGCTACGGATTGGTGGCGAGCATGCCGCCCAACTTGGCAAGCGCCGCCGCTACCTTCTACAACAGGGTAACCCACCGCCCTATCACCAGCGAAATGGAGCCTGCGCTGGAAATGTACTCGGTGGCCAACTCCGAGCTGACGTGGGAAAAAGCCTACACCCTGAACACGGGCTTTGACCTCATCCTGTTTAACAACTTTTTCAGCTTGACGGCGGAGTACTGGAGGCGCAACAGCTACGACCTTATCAGCACGTTCCGAACTTCGGGCATAGGCGGGCAAGCCTCCAAAATGGCCAACTACGCCGACATGGTAGGGCAAGGCGTGGACGTCTCCATGGTGTTTACCTTCCTACAGCAGAAAGACTGGACGTGGAAAATGAGCCCCATCTTTGGCTACGCCGAAAATAAAATCCTCAACTCGCAGGCAACTCCGCGCATCTTTGATTTAGCTAAAGCCGAAGGCGGAAACATCGAAGGCTCGCCGGTATCGTCGCTATACTCCATTGTATTCACGGGGCTGGGCAGCGACGGCGTACCGAGGTTTATCAACGAAAGCGGAGAAAATGCCACCTCCGTTTACTGGCAAAGCACCTCCACCGATTACCTGAAGTACGAGGGACCCGTTGACCCGCCCATCACCGGAGGCGTCAACAATTCGCTGCGATACAAGAATCTTTCCCTCAACGTATTTTTGAGCTACCAGTTTGGCAATAAAATTCGCCTCTACCCCTCCTTCAGGTGGCAGTACAGCGATATGGACGCCATGCCCAAAGAGTTTTACGACCGCTGGATGCTGCCCGGCGACGAAAACGTAACGAACATCCCCTCCATCATGGACGCCTTTGCGCAGTCTCAGGCGAGCGGAAGCGACCCGTACAACACCTACAACTACTCCACGGAGAGGGTGGCCGACGGCAGCTTTGTCCGCCTAAAAACCGTATCGCTGAGCTACAACATGCCCACGAGCATCACCACAAAGCTGGGAGGCATAAAGGGAATATCCCTCACGCTTGCGGGCAACAACCTCCTGCTGCTCTACTCCGACAAGAAGCTAAAAGGGATGGACCCCGAATTTCAGGTAACGGGCGGAGTTGCGCAGCCCATTCAGCGGCAGGTAACGCTATCGCTAAACGTATCGTTTTAACCCATAAAATACCGTACAATGAATACAATGAAAATGATAAAAAATATACGAATCTTCCGAATCTTGGCTCTGCCGCTTTTGCTGTGCACCGGCTGCGAATCTTTTTTGGATACCGTGCCCGATAACCGGACGGAGCTGGACACCAACGAAAAAATTGCGCGCCTGCTGGTTTCGGCCTACTCCGACGCCAACTATGCCTCCGCCGCCAACGCCATGGCCGACGATGCAACCTGCCGAGTAGGGCTTGCCACAGCTTCAAAAACCTCCAACCCGTATATCGTCAACGAAGACGCCTACTACTGGAGAGAAACAAGGCTCCCGTCGCACAACGACTCGCCCGGAGGGTTTTGGAACGGCTGCTACATGGCTATTGCTACCGCCAACCACGCCCTTGAGGTAATTGAGCAACACCCCGACCAAGACGAGGTGCGCTACCTCAAAAGCGAGGCGCTCCTGTGCAGGTCGTTCTTTCACTTTCTGCTGGTAAACCTTTTTGCAAAACCCTACCAGCCCGGCGAGGCAAACATTTCGCCCGGAATACCTTACGTTGACAAGGCGGAAAAAAAGGTGCTGGAAACCTACGAGCGCAAAACCGTGCAGTACGTATATGACCGGATAGAGGCAGACATGACGGAGGCCTTTAAGAACTTGCCCCCCGAATCCGGCTTCAAGGTGCCGGCCTACCACTTCACCGCCAAAGCCGCCATTACCTTTGCCTCCCGCTTTTACCTCTACAAGGGGGAGTTCGACAAGGTGGTGGCGCTCACCTCGCAGCTGGCGCCCATCCCCGTAAAAGACCCCATCTTTGGCAACGTGCCGGAGAGCGACCCCGCCAACGTGTGGGCAAAAACATACTTTGCCGCCTTCAAGGAGTGGGGAACAACCTTCGACAACATTGCAAACTCATGGTGGCGCTCTGAGGGCAAGCACAACTTTTTGCTGACGGAAACGTACAGCACCCTAACCCGCTCGTGGACATGCCAGTACGGAACAATAGAATCTTTCCTGCCCACCAGCACCTCCAAGAACATTACCGGTGGCTACTGGCCCTTTACGAGCTACACGCCTACCAGCTTTAAGGGGTGTACGTACCTGTACAAATTTACGGAGTACTTTTTTTGGACGTCCTCCAGCGGAGGTCTGCCCTACGTAATGTTTCCCTTTATCCGCGCCGAAGAAGTCCTGCTCAACAGAATTGAGGCGGAAATTCACTTGGACCGGCTCGACGCCGCCGTGAACGATTTGAACGTGTACTACCGCCAACGGTCGGGAGCAACAAAAGGCGAGATTATCTCGCCCTACCAGGAAGCCACCATGGTGCTGGATATTGCAAAAATAAAAGCCCACTACGCCGCTTCGCTGGACAACAACTTCCTGAAAACCTACAAGGCGTACAACGCCGACACGTGGAGCGACGACAAAATAGCCCTGATGCTAACCTTGCTGGATACCCGCAAGGCGGAATATACGCACGAGGGCATGCGCTGGTTTGACGTGCTGCGCTACAGAATACCCGTGCACCACAAGTCCATAGATGGGGAGGACATGCACCTGCGGCCCGACGACCCGAGGCGGCAGTGGCAAATACCGGAAATCGCCGTCAAATTCGGGTTGGAGCCAAACCCAAGGTAAAAAAGGAGGCGCTTTTAAATTGTGAAATCTAAAAAATAGAAAATCAACATGAAACGAATAGCATTACTGATGATACTGTTTGCAGCGCTTGCTGCCTGCGACAAGGATGAGCTAAACCCCGACAACGTCCTGCTGGGCATGGGCGGTGATACCTGGGAGAGAACGGAGTTTGACGACTGGCTCTACGAAGAATTTGTGCTGCCCTACAACATTGACGTAAAGTACAAGTGGGACCCTTTTGAGGTAAACCTGAAAAACAACTACGCCCCGGTGGACGAAGCAAGGGCAAGAGCGCTGATGTACGCCATCAAAAAGGTGTGGATTGAGCCTTACGAAAAGAAGGGAGGACCCGACATCATCAAGCGGGCATCGCCCAAGCGCTACGTGCTGGTGGGGTCGTATGAGTACAGCTCAACAGGGCAACGTACGCTCGGAACGGCGGAGGGCACCAACAAAATCACGCTGTTTCACGTAAACACCTTCGACCCCTCCGACGCGGGTAGCACAAAGGATAGGCTGAAAACCGTGCACCACGAGTACGGCCATACGCTCGCGGCTACCATTTTGTTCCCGGAGGAGTGGAAAAGCGTCGGCAAAGAATTTTACACAGGCTCGTGGCAATCGCTCTCGGACGCCGCCGCCCTGCAAGCCGGATTTGTAAGCGCCTACGCAAGGGCAAACCCCGACGAAGACTGGGCCGAAACAATATCCACCATACTCGTTGAGGGGAGGGAATGGTTCAACAAGCGCGTTGCAGACGCGGGAGAAGAAGGAGGAGCAAGGCTGAGGGCAAAGGAAAGCATCCTGGTAGGATACCTGAAAAGCAACTGGAAAATTGACCTCTACGAAACCTCGCCGGGAGCCCAAGACGGGTTGATGGACGCCGTGCAGGAAGCCATCAAAAAGCTGGAGGAGGAAAGCCTGAAAGAGCAGGAGGCGGCAGCCGCGGCAGCCGCAAATAGGGAGCTCAGCGGAGCAGGCGCACAACCATTATTCTATAAATCACAGCTGAGGGCTACGCATGGATTTTTGCCAATAGCTTGTTATTGAGCAAATAAGCATCTTCATTGCGGAGACGTATTTTAGAAATTATAAAAAAAAATAGTATAGACAGAGCGCATAAAATCTGAAAATCATTTAAAAGCATGAAAAGGAAAACATTTCTACACCTGATTTTTACGGCGGCGGCGGCCATGGTAGCTTGCACCGAAACAGAGCCGCCCGTTTTTGACCTTAGCCCCGACGAGCGCGCGCAGGCGCAGCTGGAGCAGTACCGGCAAATTCTTTGCGGCGCACCCTGCGGATGGCTGGTAGCGGTGGGTAGCCAAGACCTTGGCGTGGCGGGAGGAGCCTACCGATTCTGGATCAAGTTCAGGCCGGACAACAAGGTAACGATGTGCGGCGACATTGACGCAACCACCGCCGCTACGCCCAAAGAAAGCACCTACCGCCTGAAGCAAATGCAGTACCCAACCCTGCTGTTTGACACCTACAGCTACATTCACATGCCGGACGACCCGGACAAAGCCATCCCCGACGCAACCTCGGGCGTGGGGCTGCTGTCCGACTCCGACGTAAACCTCATGGGAGACGTCAGCGGAAACGAGTTCAGGGCGGTGGGAAGAAAGCGGCGCTGCCCGTTCATATTTACCCGCGCCACGCCGGAAGATACGCTTGCCGTCCTGAAAGGCGACCTGATAGCGGTGAAGGAAACGGCGGCGGCGCGATGGATGGGGTGCAAGTACCCCACAGTGGCAACAACCCAAACCCACCTGCAAATGACCGTAGGAAAACGCCTGTCGTCTTTCACCTACGCGGACGAAAACAACGAGGTGCAGACGGTGTTTATCCCCACCTACGCAGAGCTGGACGCAAACAACATCCGCCTGATAACGCCTTTCAAGTACAAAAATATTGAGTTTGAGCGTATTACGTGGAACGGTACGGACTATACGGTGAGCATTAACGGCGAGCCGCACTTGGTGTACGACAACCGTCAGCCCTCCTACCCGCTCTCGTTTGGCCCCGGCAAACCCTACAACACGCTCACGGTGGACAAGTCCGTGCTAAACTCCTCCGCAGGAAGCATCATGGTAGCGCCCTTCCTCACCATCTACGACAAGATGTACAGCGATGCTTTCGTGAGCGGTATTGATATCCGAAGCTTTACCCTCACTTTTGAAATGAACGAGCTCTACGAGGAGCAAATGCGCCTCAGCGTGGCCTACTCCAAGGCAAGCGTCAGCAAAACGGGTGAAGCGATATTCAAGGTCAACAGGGAGGCAGACGCCCTATACCTCACCGGCTTTAGGCTGCCGCAAACGGATGAAGGCGTCAACATGGACTCCATTGGGCGCGCAATATCGGGCAGCCTTTTGACCTACCTGCTCCACTCGGGAAGCGCCGACAGCCTGGGCATGGCAGGCCACAGAACCGCCGTGGCTCCTTCGGGAAACAAGTTCAGGGCCGACTGGGCTGTCAACAGCATACCCGAGCTCACCCAAGCCGTGGGACGGCTGGTAAAAATCGACGAGCCGGGAAATTACATGCCGGGCATACTCGGAAAACAGGAGTAGCCTTAGCGCAACGCTTAAAAGTTATGTTGAGTTTTATATTTTAATTCTTACTGGAAAATGAAAAAGTATTGTTACCTGCTATTTTGCCTGACGGCAACGCTGCTTGCCTGCGACAACGGCATCTTCTCCGACGACGACAAACCCGCGCCCGTGAGCCTTGACTACCCCGCCGACCCCATAGCGCCGGAGGGCGGAAGCATCAGCATGACCATCCGAGCCACCGGGAGATGGACGGTATCCAAAACAACCTCGTGGCTTACCGTTACGCCCGCGGCGGGCGTTGGAGAGCAAACCGTTACCATATCAGCTCCCTCCAACAAGGTAGAAAAAAAGGACACGCCCAACCGAAAAACCAGAATTTACATCATCGCAGGAGCGTTTACCGAAACCATCGACGTTGTGCAGTCCGGCTACCTGCAACCCACGCCGCAGGCGCCACAGGTCAGCAAAAGCGAGCAGCCCTGCATGACAACCATCTCCATAGCTGCGCCCGTAGAGCACGCCGTGGCCTACAAATGGTACTGCGATAGCGTAGAGACGCTTACGGATACAACCCTAACATTTGAGGTGATACAAAGCGGAACGCACTCCTACGCGGTGGCCGGCGTAAACATTACCGGAAACGTTGGCGAATGGAGCGAGGCGGTAGAGATAACCACCAGCGTTTGCCAGCCGCCACAGGAGGGGATAGGGGCAATTACGGGCGAAGACGCCAACAGCTGTAGCGTGGCCACGGGCAAAAATACCGTTACCCTCACCGCGCCAAAAATTCCGTACGCAGCCGGCTATCTGTGGTACCTCGACGGTGCGCTCGTGGACTCGGGGGCTTCCAAAACCTTTACGGCGCGAAGCTCGGGAACGTACACCGTGCGGGGAGCCAACTCCGAAGG
>JAISLN010000131.1 GCA_031290835.1 Prevotellaceae bacterium | reverse complement strand
AAGACGCTGGGTGACAATTGGAGTCCCGTGCTCGAAATTCGCAGCGAACATACGCTGATTACCGGCGGACCTTACAGACATGTGCGTCATCCCATGTATTCCGACATGATGTTGTGGTTAGTTTCGTTTGTACTTATCACTGCGAACTGGTTCTATGCCATTACTATTTCGACAGGACTGGCAATCCTTTTCACTGTCCGTATTCCCGACGAGGAAAGGATGATGATTGAACGCTTCGGCGAACAGTACAAGGCATACATGAAGCAGACAAAACGATTGGTACCGTATATTTTTTAAATCAATACATACTTTATAATAGATATGAACACACTAAAAAACTTCAATCCTGCGCGGGCGACAGAAAAGCGCTGTTTCCCGTGTCGTTCCGCTTGCGTGGTGGCGGTGGGGCGCGACCACCCTTGCCGACCCCGAAAGCGAACATCTCATCTACAAGGCTTTTGCCGCACTGTCGGCGGGTAAAACGACGCTGATGATTGCCAATAGTCTCACGAGCGTCGTCAACGCCGATCAAATCTTAGTCCTCGACAACGGGAAAATCGTCGAATAGGGAACGCACACGGAATTAATCAACAAAAACGGACTGTATTTGAAGATGTGGAATGAATATCAACAGTCGGTTCGATGGAGTTTTGGAAAAAAAGGACTTTAATCTATTTTGCCCTGAAAAGTAAAATGTTATTTTAACCGTTCTATCTCCTCTCTAATTTCCCGGATTACGTCTTTATTGGCAATTTCTTTCTTTCCATTCACTTTTTCAGAGAAAATATAGAATACTTTACCTCCGAATTTAGCAGTGAATTTTTTATGCGTTTCGGTTTGTATAGCATACTCTTTAAAAATTTCGGGTAACTGTATTCCTGTATTGACCGGTTTTATCTGTAATCCAATATATTTGTTACCTGTTTTAATAAAGAAATCGACGTTAAACAATCTATCCCATTCGTCCGGTGCAGGTTCGATTTTGACGCCTAATATATTTTGTAATTGTCCATAGATTGTCTGAATTTCCGTCATATAGCCATCAAATGTTCTATTTATTACAAGCTGTACCATATAATCAATACAATCCTGTTCCGTAATTTCTGCAACTTCTGCTTGAATAACTTCCGTGATTTTCACGTACAGCTTTTTTCCTAAATCTGCGATATGTTCTTCGGATTTTACATTTTTAAAATAGTAGTCCCGCCATTCATCCAATGTTTTGGGTGAACATTTTCGGATAGACTCCGATGTTGCTCCGACATTCCGTTTAAAGTTTAGCTGAAAACGATTCATCGCGCTGTTTAATAACCATTCTTTAGCCATTTGAGATAGCGTTAAATTTTTTCTTGTGCTTAAACTCCATATTTCCATCCACATCCGCTAACCTCTCTTTCAGCAAATGCGCATTAATAAACGTCCGGTTTTCTAAATAGAGATACGCCATCAGATGGTTGTCGCTGTCGTATTTCACTTCGTCGTATCGCAGGAAAACTTTTTTCCCTTTCAGCTTTTCGCGCAGAAATTCCGTTGCTTTGCCGTTGACTGCCGGATTTTGTTTGATTCCCGTCAGGCGGATAATTAAATCGTTGTTTAGCCGCAGCAATTCGGGGCTGATTATTTCTTTTACCGTAAAATATTCTTCCCGTTTTTCGCTGCTTTCGGCGTCTATGCGCGAGCCGAATTGCAGCTTCTTGACGTCGATTTTCTTGTCTAACTTGTGCGTATCGACGAATTGATACGGAAGACTTCTTATTTTCTCATCAAAATCAATATTGGTCTCGGTTTGCCGGATGATTTCCGTTTCCACTTGCGTAAAAGCGTCGCTGACGCCGATTTTTTCCTTAATAATGGGAATAAAGTCGGCGTTGATTTCATAGCCAGCTGAATTTCTATTCAGCTTTCGAGCGACTGATGCGGTCGTTCCGCTGCCCATGAAAGGGTCTAAAACCGTCTCGGCGGGAAACGAAAACATTTTTATCAGCCGTGCGGGCAGCTCTTCGGGAAACATCGCCAAATGCTTGTCCTGCTTTGCACCGTTGAAATGCCAGTGTCCATTGAAATACGTGTTCCATTCCTCATTGGTCATTGCGGATTGCGCCTTTTGTTCGGCGGTTGGTTTAGGGGCGTTGCCCTGTTTTTTGAACAGCAGGATATACTCAAAATCCAACTTTACAATGCCGTTGCGCGGATGCGGAAAGCTGCCCATCACCGCGCCGCCGCCTGTGGTGTTCATCGTAGTTGCCTTCTGCCAAATGATTTGTCCCATGAAATCGAATCCGGCAGCTTCGCAAAACCGGATGATTTCGGAATGAATGGGAATAACCTTATATCGGCCATAGTAAACGGAACGCGCAAACTGATCGCCGATATTCACGCACAAACGGCAGCCATCGTGCAGCACGCGAAAACATTCTGCCCAAACTAAATTCAAATGGTTGATATAGCTTTCGTAGCTGTCATTAAATCCGATTTGGTTTTCGTCGCCGTAGTCTTTCAGCTGCCAGTAGGGTGGCGAGGTGATTATCAAATGAACGGATTGGTCGGCAAGCTCGTTCATCCTGCGGCTGTCGCCATTGATTATGGTGTGTTTTGTGCTCATTTTTTACGTTTCTACAGCTGCAAAAGTAGGTGAAAAACCAAGATTTTCCAAGCGCGTGCGGATGAAAAAAGTTTTTTTACAGAGGAAAGACCTCCGCAAAGGAGCGCTGATGGCTGCGTTGCTCGATGTGGCGCTGATGCTGCCCGCCGTTTTTGTTTTTCTGTTTCCGGACGACTGGCTGCGTCCGGTGTTCAGGCCGTCGGCAAGCGTGGCGCACGGTTTTGCCTACTATACCGCGATGGGCGTTGCCTTTATGCTGGTGATGTACGCAGCTGCGATTGTTCAGCATAAAAGCACGTTCATACGCATTTGCGACGAAAGCGCCACCCGCCGTATTTTGCTGGCGTAAAAGCTGCGCAAGCTGCCGCTGGCGTACTTCGGCGAAAAAAACCTGTCGGACCTCACCGCCACCATTATGGACGACTGCACCGACCTCGAGCATACGTTTTCGCACGCCGTGCCGCAGCTGTTTGCCGCCATTGCAAGCATCCTGCTCATCGCCCACCGGATGCGCACGGTAGCCAACGCCGACAAAATCGTAGCCCTCTACAACGGAAAAATTGCCGAGCAGGGGCGCGCGCGGAGCTCATCAACCAAAACGGGCTGTACATAGAAGATGTGGAGCGAATATCAGCAGTTCGTCCGGTGGAGCTCGGAAAAGGGTAGGGGATAGCGAAGCCCTCAATTTTCGCTAAAGTAAACCCTCTTGACCCTTGTGGAGATGCGGGTAAGTATTTCGTAGGGAATGGTGTGGAGCTTTTCGGCCAGCGAGGTTACGCTGGGGTTTTCGCCGAAAACGGTAGCTTCGTCGCCCTCGCGCACCGCAAAGCCGGTAACGTCTGCCATGCACGTATCCATGCAGATGTTGCCGATGAGCGGCGCCGGCTTGCCGTTGATGAGCACGCTGCCCGCGCCGTTGCCCAGCAGGCGGTTAAGCCCGTCGGCGTAGCCCACGGGGATAACGGCTATCGTTTTGTCCTCGTCCGCCTTTCCCTTTCGCCCGTAGCCCACCGTGTCGCCGGCCGGCACGCGCTTTACCTGCACCACGGTGCTCTTGAGAACGCTCACGGTGCGCATGCTGCCGGGCTTGGTGGCGCTTGCGCCGTAGAGCGAAATGCCCAGCCGCACCATGTCGAGCTGCGCCTCCGGGAAGCGCTCCACGCCTGCCGAGTTGGCCAGGTGCCGCAGCGTTTTGTAGCCCAGCTCCGCCTCTACCCTTTTGCTCATTGCGTCGAACAGCGCAATTTGCGCGCGCGTAAAATCGTCGTGCTGCGGCTCGTCGGCAGCGGCGAGGTGCGAAAAGATGCTTGCCACCTTGAGGTTGCGGAAGCGCGGCAGGCACAGCAGCAGCTCGTCCAGCTCCTCCTCCGCAAAGCCCAAGCGGTGCATCCCCGTGTCCAGCTTGAGGTGGATGCTGCACGCACCTTCGCCGGAGCGCAGCACGGCCTCGCTGTAGCGTTGCAGCATGGGCAGGTTGTATATTTCCGGCTCAAGCCTGTACTCGAGCATTTGCTCAAACGTGCCGGGCTCGGGGTTTAGCACAACGATGGGCATGGCAATTCCTGCCCGGCGCAGCTGCACCCCTTCGTCGGCAAAGGCAACGCCCAGGTAGTCCACGCGCTGATGCTGCAACAGCCGCGCCACCTCGATTAGCCCCGCGCCGTAGGCGTTTGCCTTGACCAGCGCAAGCGTTTTCACGCCTTTTTTTAGCATTGCCCGCAGCGCGTTGAGGTTGTCGGTGAGCGCGGTGAGGTTGACCTCCAGCGTGGTGAGGTGCGTTTTTTGCGACAGCTGCCGCGAAATTTGCTCCAGCAAAAAGCGGCGGCTCCCCTTGATGAGTATGGCCTCGTCCTTGAACGTGTTGCGGTCGAACTGCCGCAAAAAATGCCCCGTGGACGAGAAGTGCAGCGCGTCGCAGGTGAACTTGTCGAGGTGCCTGCCTATTTGCTCGCCAATGGCAATGAGG
Organism: Prevotellaceae bacterium; assembly: GCA_031290835.1. Taxonomy (GTDB): domain Bacteria; phylum Bacteroidota; class Bacteroidia; order Bacteroidales; family UBA932; genus JAITMY01. The sequence goes on along the minus strand of JAISLN010000131.1, from coordinate 2,483 downwards.
CGCGAAACGCCGTGCTCGCGCAGCAGCTCCGCCACCTCGCCGTAGAGCCGCCAGCCCTCCTTGCCGCTTTGCTCAATGTCGGAGAGAATGACCGTGCGGCGGCGCTTGCCGAAGCCCGACAGGAAATCCAGCGCAATGCGGAGCGAAGCCACATCAGCGTTGTAGGCATCGTTGATGATGGTGCAGCCGTTGGCGCCCTCGTGCAGCTCAAGCCGCATGGCAATGGGCGTGAGGTGCGCCACGTTGCCCGCCGCGTTGTCTTCGTTGATGTGCAGCGAGGGGAAGAGCTGCGCCAGCAGCGCACACGTAGCGAAGCTTTGCAGCGCGTTTTCCGTCGAGGCGGCGTCGGCAAAAGGAATGTTGAGCAAAAATCGCTTTTGCGAGGCGGCCACCTCCACCGTTGCGCAGGTCGCGGCGTCGCCCTTTTCGACGGAGATAACGCGCACATCCGCCTCGCTGCCCGCGCCCCAGCAAAAGAGGCGCTTCTGCGCAAGCGCGGCTGTGGCGCGAATGGCAGCGTGCACCTCGTGCTGGTCGCAGCAGTAAACAACGGCTTCGGCGTTGGCGCACAGGCGCAGCTTTTCGCGCAGCTTTTGCTCGCGCGTGGCAAACCCCTCCTGATGCGCCTCGCCAAGGTTGGTAAACACCACCACGTCTGGGCGGAGGATGTGCTCCAGCCGCTCCATTTCGCCCGGCAGCGAAATACCCGCCTCAAAAATCCCCAGCTCCGACTCCTCCCCCATGCGCCAAACCGAAAGCGGAACGCCCACCTGCGAGTTGTAGCTCTTGGGGCTGCGGGCCAACCGCAGCTGCGTGGAGAGCAGCTGCGCAATCCACTCCTTGACCACCGTTTTGCCGTTGCTGCCGGCTATCGCCACCACCGGATAGCTGTGCAGCCGGCGGTGGTAGGCTGCCAGCGCCTGCAGCGCCTGCAGCGTATCGGCAACGGTAATAAACGAAGCCAGCGGGTAGCGGCGCGCGCTAACCTCCTCGCTCACCACAAAGGCGCGTACGCCGCGCGCGTAAAGGTCGGCAAGGTAGTGGTGGCCGTTGTGCCGAGCCCCCACAAGGGCAAAGAACAGCGCCCTATCCGGGTAAAACGTGCTGCGGCTATCCGTTACAACTTCCGCCACAGCGGACGCGCCTTTGCCTACAAGCGTCCCGCTCATGATTTCGGCAATGGCCGAGAGGGTATAAGTTTTCAAAATGATTGGTAGTATTTTTCCGCAAAGTTAGTGAGAATATTTGGTTGGAAAAACTTGAAGAGATTTTGGCTACTTCTTTTGTTGAGGAGGTGTGAAGAATGTTTGGAGGGTTGATAGCCTTCCGGATTGGCTGCGCCGAGCTACGCTTTCCGATTTTTATGCCGAGAAACAAGCATAATTGCTATCAAAACAGTGCAAGCTGAAAACAAAATACAGCGGCAAAGCTACGTGTTTTTTTCATTTATTACGTGTCCTCTAACCGTTGGATATTGCCTCTCCGCCGCTTACGATGCTGATGTACCAGTCGAGCTGCCTGTACTTGGCGTCCAGCGCTGCGTTGCCGGAGGGTAGGTAGATGCTGATACCGCAGCTTCGCACAATGGGAAGCTTTGCCAGAAGATACGGCGTAAAATCATGGTATATGACCAGCTTTGACAGCTGCTGGCGCAAGCTTAGAAGCTGCGCAGGGTCTTCGATGATGTTTGCCAAGTAGTCCTCCAAGTCGTAAAAAACGCTTTCTTCCAAGAGGTCGTACTTTTGTATTTTTTCCCTATCCGGCGGGGTTATGTGCGCTTCTTTGGCGCGAAGAACCTTGCTCAACAGGTTGGCAAACTCCTCCAGCTCTCCAACGTCAACAACGGCAATGGTGGCAGACTGCTCGCTGCCCGTCTTGCGCTTGTAGTAGCGCATGTACGATTGGGCCGCTTGGGCGTAGGCAGCGGGCGAAGCAAACAGGCTGGGGATAGCTTCGGTGTACGGAAATCCCGCCACCAGCGTTTCGGTGGGCGAGGCAACAATGGTGCAGGCTTTGCCCCTCAGCTGGTAGAGCACCTCTATGCTGCCCATCAGGCAGGCGTCAAAGAGGATAAACTCAAACCTCGTGGGCAGGGCTTCCGCCAGCGCCGCAATATCTATTTCGCTTCCGCCCTCCCTGCCGAACGATTGCGGCTGCGCAGAGGAGGGCGCCGCGCTTTTCGTCAGGTCGTCGTAGGCGCCTTGGGGTAGCCAGCCTGTGCCGTGCGACCATAGCACCAAGCCGTAGCTCCCGGCCGGAAACATGGACATGGCGTCGCCAATGACCAACCGCAGCACCTCGCCCGACGCCGAGTTGTGCGGCCCGTACTGTTTTACGGGGATAGCCCTGCCCTGCCGGATGTGGAGCAGCTGCGGGCAGGTATCCTCCGACCACGCCGGCGCGTCGAGGTACACCACAAGCTTGCCGCTTGCGGGAACCTCTGCCTCCAGCATTTCCGCAATGTCGGCCCGAGCATTTTTGTA
>JAISLN010000130.1 GCA_031290835.1 Prevotellaceae bacterium | reverse complement strand
CCCGACCTCACCGCCCCAACGGTTGTTGTTATGACCGACGCCCGCGGCATGGCCGCCGAAGAGGTGGAGCGTCTGGTTACGTTTCACATAGAAACGGCGGTGAACGGCGCCACCGACGTGCGCCGCGTTCGTTCGTCGTCCATGCAGGGCTACTCCTTTGTGTGGGTAGAGTTTGGCTGGGGCACGGACGTTTTCAAAGCACGTCAGATTGTGAGCGAAAAGATGGCGCTGCTCTCCGCCTCGCTGCCGGAGGGCGTTACGCCTGCGCTGGCGCCGCAGTCGAGCATCATGGGCGAGATATTGTTCGTTGGGTTGCAGGCGGATTCGTCCTCCATGATGGAGCTGCGCGCGCTGGCGGACTGGGTGGTGAAGCCCGCCATCCTCGCCGCGGGCGGCGTGTCGCAGGTTACGGTTATCGGCGGCGACGAGAAGCAGTATCAGCTCCTTGCCGACCCGCAGCGCATGGACGCCTACGGGGTTTCCATGAGCGAGCTGGAGGCGGTGGGGCGCACCTTCAGCAAAAACTCCGCCGGCGGGGTGGTACGCGACTACGGCAACGAGTACGCGCTGCGCGGCGTTGCCCGCACAAGCGACCTCGACGAGCTGGGCGCAACGTTTATCAAGACGGTGAGCGGAAAGCCCGTGGTGGCGTCGGACGTGGCGGAGCTGGTCGTTGGGAGCGCGCAGAAGATGGGGCACGCCTCGCAAAACGCCAAGCCTTCGGTCATCCTCTCCGTGTCTAAGCAACCCAACGTCAACACGCTCAACGTAACGAGGAGCATTGAGCGCCGCCTTGAGGAAATCCGGCTGTCGCTCCCGCCCGGCATACGGATGGACGCCAAGATTTTCCGGCAGGCGGACTTCATTGAGGCGGCGGTCGGCAACGTGGGCGACGCGCTGCTGGAGGGTGCGCTGTTTGTCATCGTCATTCTGTTCCTCTTTTTGGGGAGCTTCCGCACGACCGTCATCTCCATTATCGCCATTCCGCTGTCGCTGCTGGGCAGCATCATTGTGCTGCACCTGCTGGGCATGAACGTCAACACCATGACGCTGGGGGGCATGTGCATCGCCATTGGCTCGCTGGTGGACGACGCCATCATCGACGTGGAGAACGTTTACAAGCGGCTGCGTCAGCGCCGCCGCGAGGGCGGACGGGAGGCGCTGCAAAGCGCGGCGGCGAGGGTGAGCGTCGTTTTTGAGGCGTCGCGCGAAATCAGGGCGTCCATCCTTAGCGCTACGCTCATCATCATTGCGGCATTCACCCCGCTGTTTTTCCTCTCCGGCATGGAGGGGAGAATGCTCAAGCCGCTGGGCGTGGCCTACATCGTGTCGCTCTTCATGTCGCTCGTTGTTGCCATGACGGTAACGCCGCTGCTGTGCCGCCTCATGCTCTCCGGCGACAAGTACTTGAGCAAAAACGAAAAGGACAGCCGCCTGACCCGCATCCTTGCCCGCCTCTACGAAGCGTCGCTCCGCCGGACGCTCGGCAGCTGGCAAAAGGCGCTTTACCCCATTGTTGCCCTTTTTGCCGTTGCGCTCGGCCTGTTCTTTTGCATGGGGCGCAGCTTTTTGCCCGAGTTCAACGAGGGTTCGCTGGTGATTTCCGCCGTAACGAAGCCGGGCATTTCGCTGGAGGAAAACAACCGCTTGGGCAACCTGATGGAGCGCGAGCTGCTGCGCATCCCTGAGGTTACGGGCACGGCGCGGCGCACGGGGCGCGGAGAGCTCGACGAGCACTCGCAGGCCACCAACAGCTCGGAGGTTGACGTTGGCTTTCGCCTTGCCGACCGCCCGCGCGAGGCGTTCATGGCGGACGTGCGGCGGGCGCTTGCCGGCGTGCCGGGCGTAGCCGCCACCGTGGGGCAGCCGCTCGGACACCGCATAGACCACATCCTATCGGGAACGCGGGCCAACATCGCCATCAAGCTCTTTGGCGCAGACCTGAGCCGCCTCTTTGCGCTGGGCAACCAAGTGAAGAGCGCCGTGGAGGGCGTAGAAGGGCTGGTGGACGTGTCGGTGGAGCAGCAAACCGAAACGCCGCAGCTGCAAATCCGCGCCAACCGCGGCATGCTGGCGCGATACGGCATCACCATTGAGGACTTTAACCGCTACATCGAGCTGGCGTTTGCCGGCGAAAAGCTGGCCGACATCTACGAGGGGCAGCGAAGCTTTGACCTCGTGCTGCGGCTCAACAACCGCTACACCGAGCGCGTGGAGCAGGTCAAGGCGGCGCTGATTGACGCGGGTAGCGGCCGAAAGGTGCCGCTGGAGGAGGTGGCCGACATCGTGTCGGTGGGCGGGCCAAACGCCATCTCCCGCGAAAACGTGCAGCGCAAGCTGGTGGTGTCGGCAAACGTGGCGGGCAGGGATCTAAAGGGCGCGGTGGACGACGTCAAAGCCCGCATCAGGGAAAATGTGGCGCTGCCGGAAGGCTACCGCATTGAGTATGGCGGGCAGCTGGAGAGCGCGGCGAGCGCATCGCGCACGCTGCTCATCGCCACCCTGCTTGCCCTTGGCGTGATATTCCTGCTGCTCTACGGCGAGCTCAAAAGCGTTGCCCTGTCCGCCATCGTGCTGCTCAACCTGCCGCTGGCGCTCATTGGCGGCGTGCTGGCGGTGTTCTTCACGTCGGGGGTTATCAGCATCCCCTCCATCATTGGCTTCATCACCCTCTTTGGGATAGCCACGCGCAACGGCATCCTCCTCATCACAAACTACGAATTGCGGCTGAAGGGTAGCGCCGCCGCGCACAGCCCTACCCCGCAGCTGCGGGAGCTCATCGTGCACGGCTCGTTGGACAGGCTCAACCCCATCCTCATGACAGCCCTCACGGCGGCGCTGGCGCTCATCCCCCTCGTGCTGCAAGGCGACAAGCCCGGCAACGAAATACAAAGCCCCATGGCGATAGTGGTGCTGGGCGGATTGCTAACATCCACCCTCCTGAACATCTACATCATCCCCATCGTGTACGAGAAGTTTAGGAGAATTAAGAAGTGTAGAAGTGTAGAAGTATAGAAGTGTAGAAGTGTAGAAGTATAGAAGTGTAGAAGTGTAGAAGTGTAGAAGTGTAGAAGTATAGAAGTATAGAAGATTTAGAAGTAATAGAAAATTAGAAATTTTAAAAAGTTTGGAAATTAGGAGATTAGGAAAAAGAAGATTTAGAAATTTTCCGCGCGTAGCGCCATTCTATACTTCTATACTCCTAAACTCCTATCCTCCTTAAAAAAAAATGAAAAAGCTATCAACAACCATCCTGCTCTGCGTCGTAGCCCTGTCGCTATCGGCGCAGCGCGAAGTTGAGGCAGTCCTCCGCGAGGTGGAGGAAAACAGCCTCACGCTGCGCGCGCTACGTGCGCAAGCCGAAGCCCAAAAGTTGGGCAGCCAAACGGGGCTATACCCGGCAAACCCTGAGGTGGAGTACAGCTACCTGTGGGGTAGCCCCTCGCCCATTGGCAACCGCACGGACGTGAGCGTCCGGCAAACCTTTGATTTCCCCACAGCCTACGCCCACCGCCGCAGAATTGCCGGGCTGGAGAGCGTCGGCGCGGAGCTGGCGTACAGGGCGGAGCGCATGGCGCTACTCTTGGAGGCGGAGCAAGCCTGCATCATGCTCATCTACTACAACGCCCTTGCGCAGGAGTGCGCCGCAAGGCTGCGCAGCGCCATGCAGCTCGCCGAAATGTACAGCGCACGCTTGGCAAGGGGCGACGCCAACGCTATGGAGAGCAACAAGGCGCAGCTCAACCTCGCCGCCGCGCAGCGCGAGGCCGACCGCATTGCGGCGGAGCAGAACGCCATCCGGCTTGAGCTGAAGCAGCTCAACGGGGGAAAGGACGTGGCGCTGGTCGGCAGCGAAATTCCCAAAACGCCCCTGCCCGACAGCTTTGAGGAGTGGTACGCGCAGGCCGAAAGCGCCAACCCCCACCTGCAACGCCTCAGCGGGCAGCTCGACGTAAGCCGCCGGCAGGTGAAGCTGAACGCCGCGCTGGGGCTGCCAAAGCTTTCGGCGGGCTACGCGAGCGAAAAGGTGGGGGGTGAGCACTTTCAGGGCGTGTCCGCCGGTATTTCCATTCCCCTCTGGGAGAATAAAAACCGCGTGAGGCAGGCAAAGGCGCAGGTCGTAGCGTCCGAAGCTACCTTGAGCAACGCCAAGGTGCAGCTCTACGGCAAGCTGCAACGCCTCTACCTTCGCGCCGCCGCGCTGCGCCAATCCGCCGAGGCGTACAGGAATGCGCTGGCGGCAGGCAACAGCGAGCCTTTGCTGAAAAAGGCGCTTGCCGCCGGCGAAATATCCCTCCTCACCTACCTTCAGGAGATGGACTACTACTACTACGCCGTGAGCAGCGCATTGGAGGCGGAAAAAGACGCTGCGCTGGCGGCGGCGGAGCTGTTGGCGGCGGAGCGCTGACGGGGGAATAGGGGTTACGTGGTGTGCGCCGGAGGGCTTGATTTTGGGGGTTGAAGCTAACGATAAAAATCGTATTTTTAGCGCCTAAAAGTGCCCGGAAAAGAAAAAATAATAGCTAACATTTGTGCACAATGATGTACATGATTTTTTGCCATGGCATTAATTAGTCCATCGGAATTAAGCAACAATATAAAAAAACACCTCAATTTAGCAATGGTAGAAACAGCTGTTATCCAAAGAGGTAAAACGGAAACATTCGTGTTGACAAGGCAGGATGATTTACCGGAAGATTTTCATCGGGCTATTTCAGCAGACGAAGCACTCGTCAGGGTTGAGGCTGGGATGAGAGAAATAATTAAAAAGCAAAAACATCCAAAATATTCATAATCATGAAAGTAGCTATACTTCCGGAAGTAATTGGCTGTTTTTTGGGGCTTTCTTCTGTTCTCTATGAAAAAGGAATGTTTTACGTTTCGTGGTATGTATTTTTCAACATCTACCAGATTAAGGGAGAAGTTGTATATTTCGTCAGGCATGTTAGCAATAACCATGTGACAGCAAAATACTTGTGGCGCTATTCACTATTCACTATTCGTTATTCACTATCTTCAGCTTAGCGTACTTCATCAGCAGCGCCTTTTTGCCAACGAGCTTGAAGTTGACGGTTATTTTTATGTCGCCGCCAAGGTTTTCGACGCTTAGCACCACGCCGCGCCCAAAGTTTTTGTGCTCCACCGTGTGGCCTTCGGCAATATCGCACGCGCGGCTGGGCGAAGCGTCAGCAGCAGCAGCGGCGGCGGCGGACGATACGGGGCGAAGCGAGGGCGTACTCTGCGGCGCGGGATTTTTGCGGGCAAAGCGGCGGGGGGCGCCCGCAGAAGAGCGCTCCCCGTAGTCGTCGGGATCTTGCGAGAGCAAGTCTGCGTCGGGCTCCATGACGGATAGGTCAACGTAGCGGGGGTCAATCTCCCGCAGGAAGCGGCTTGGCGGGTTGCTCTCCGGCTTTCCCCAGCGGTAGCGCGAGTGCGCAAACGAAAGCGTCGCCTTTACCTTGGCGCGGGTGAGCGCCACGTAGAACAGGCGACGCTCTTCCTCCAGCTCTACGGGCGACATCATGGAGAGCTTGCCCGGAAAAATGTTCTCCTCCATGCCCACCACGTACACGTAGGCGTACTCCAGCCCCTTTGCCGAGTGTATTGTCATGAGCGAAACGGTGTTGATTTCCTCCGGCTTTTCCTTGTCCGCGTCGGTGAGCAGCGATACGTTTTCGAGGTAGTGCGCAATGAGGGGGGGCGTTCCGTTTTCCTCCCGGTAGCTTTCGCAAAATTCCTTAATGCCGTTGAGCAGCTCCTCCACGTTTTCGAGGCGGGCAATGCCCTCAATCGTTTTGTCGGTGCGCAGCTCGGCGAGGATGCCCGATTGCTGCGCTACGGCGTACGCCAGCTCGTAGGCCTCGTTGCTGCCGGCGTCGCCGCTCATGGCGTCAACCATGAGCAGAAACTGCGATATTTTTTTGTACGACGCCCCGCGTATGTCTGCCTGTTCCGGCGTGAGGCTCAGGATGGCGTCCCATAGGCTTATGCCCGACTGCGAGGCTATTTCTTCGAGGCGGGCTACGGTGGCGTCGCCAATGCCGCGGCGCGGGTAGTTGACGATGCGCTTAAAAGCTTCGTCGTCGTGGTGGTTTACGATGAGGCGGAGGTAGGCGAGCATATCTTTTATCTCCTTGCGCTGGTAGAAAGCTTGCCCGCCGTAGATACGGTAGGGAATGTTTTTGCGGCGGAGCGCGTCTTCAAAGATGCGCGACTGCGAGTTGGTGCGGTACAGGATGGCAAAGTCGCTGTACTGCGCCTGCGCTCCGTAGAGGCGGTCGGCAATGTCGCCCACCACGAGCAACCCCTCCTCCTGATCGGTAAAGGCGGACAGCAGCCCTACCTTTTCTCCCCTATCGCCGTCGGAAAAGCAGCGCTTTTTGAGCTGCCCCGCGTTTTTTTCTATCACGCTGTTGGCGGCGTTTACAATGTTTTGCGTAGAGCGATAGTTTTGCTCCAGCTTAAATACCTTGCACTCCGGAAAGTCTTTTTGGAAGTTGAGGATATTTTCGATTTTTGCCCCGCGAAAGGAGTATATGCTCTGCGCGTCGTCGCCCACCACGCAGAGGTTGCGGTGCGCAACGGCGAGCTTTTTGATGATGAGGTACTGCGCGTAGTTGGTATCCTGATACTCGTCCACCAGCACGTACCGGAACTTATCGCTGTACTTTTGCAGCGCGTCGGGGTGGTCTCGAAAGAGCACGTTGGTAAACAGCAGCAGGTCGTCAAAGTCCATTGCGCCTGCGCTTTTGCAGCGACGCGCGTAGGCTTCGTAAATCATGTGCATGTGAGGCTTACGCGCCTGCATGTCGTTGGCGGCAATGCTGCCGCTTGCCGCGTAGGCTTGCGGCGTTATCAGGTTGTTTTTGGCCATGGAGATGCGGGCGTGCACATCGTTTACCTTATAGACATTTTCGTCCAGCTTCATTTCCTTTATGATGGTGCGGAGCAGGCTGCGGCTGTCGGTGGCGTCGTAGATGGTGTAGGAAGAGGTAAAGCCTATCTTGTCGGCCTCGTTGCGCAGTATCCGGGCAAATACGGAGTGAAAGGTGCCCATCCACAGGTAGCGCGCCCGCTCGCCCACCACTCCTGCAATGCGCTCCTTCATTTCCTTAGCCGCCTTGTTGGTGAAGGTGAGCGCCAGCACGGTGGAGGGCGCAACGCCGTGCGCCAGCATGTTGGCTACGCGGCAGGTGAGCACGCGCGTTTTGCCGGAGCCTGCGCCGGC
>JAISLN010000129.1 GCA_031290835.1 Prevotellaceae bacterium | reverse complement strand
GTTTTTACGGCGACTTCGCATCACCCGTTCCGTATTCCGCCGCGCTACGAGGGCAGGTTTCCCGAAGGTACGCACCCCATTCACAAGTGCGTAGGGTACACGGACTATGCGCTGCGCCTGTTTTTTGAAAAAATGTCGCAGTACGAATGGTACGGCAACACGCTGTTTGTGATAACGGCCGACCATACCAACCAAACATCTCACGACGAATATTTTACAGACGTCAACAGCTACGCCGTTCCGATTTTGTTCTACCACCCCGGCAGCAACTTAAAAGGGCTGGTTGATACAATACCCGTGCAGCAAATTGACATTATGCCGTCGATTTTGGGATATTTGAGCTACGATAAGCCCTATTTTGCTTACGGTCAAGATATTTTCAGCGTTGACCGGCAGGATAAGTTTGTGGTCAACTATAATAATCAGCTGTACCAATTTATGCAAAATGGCTACTTCTTGCAGTTTGACGGGCATGAAACGAAGTCTGTTTATAATTATAAATCAGACACTTTTCTCAAAAACAACATAGCGGGAACGGTAGCCGAACAGCAAGCGATGGAAACCAAGCTGAAGGCAATTATTCAGCAATACTTTGTACGAATGATTGAAAATGATATGAAAACAGCGGAATAATCCGCCGCAAGCTATCGCAGCGCACGTAAATTGAAAATTATCGTGTACATTTGCGCCACGTTTACTTTACGCCAAACTTGAAATCCGAAAAATCCGAAATGTTCCGAATAGCGCTATTCCTCATGCTCCTGCTTCCCGCTGCGCTGCCTGCGCAAAAAACGGGCGCGTGGCGCGACCACTTTGCCTGCACGCAGGGCGTGGATGTGCTCGCGCAGGGCGACCGGGTGATATGCGCAACGTCGGCGGGGCTTATCTTTTTTGACGGCGAGGTGGAAAAAATTTCCAAGGTGAACGGGCTAAGCGATTTTGGGCTGACGGCGGCGCTTTACGATGCGCCGAGCGGCTGCATTTTTGTGGGGTACGACAACGGCAACATTGATGTGCTCCGTAGCGCCGACCCGCACAAAATCCGGCAGGGTGCGCTGACAAAGAGCATTGGGGCGTGGAAAAATTTTGCCACGCACGGGCGCAAGAGCATCAACCGCTTTTTGCGCGTGGACGACCTGATTTTTGTCGCCACCGGCTCGCAAATGCTGGAGCTGAAGGGCGACGAAATACGCGCCAACTACTCTGTGGACAGCGATACGCTTGCGGTGCAGGACGTGGCGCTGCTCGGCAACACCATAGCGGCGGCCACCTCAAAGGGGCTGTACGTGGCGGACAAAAACAGCACCGCCCGCTACAACTTCGGCAGCTGGCAGCGCAAGCTGCCGAACGCCAACGTTATTTCGCTCGCCGTAGCCAACGGGCAGCTCTACGCGCTGCAGGCCGACGGAACGCTGCAAGCCACCTCCGATTTGCAAAATTTTTCTCAGCCAAGAATTTTTTCTAACCCCCGTGCGCTAAGCGCTGCCGACGGCGAACTTTGGGTTTCCACCGCAGCCGGGCTGTACAACCTTGGCAATCCGCAAAAAAATATTTCGACCTACAACTTGCCATCATTCAGCCCGCGCAGGGTGGCGGCGTATGGCTCCGGCATCTGCGTTGCCGACGCCGAGCTGGGGCTGGTGGTGAGCGCAGGCGCCTCGTTTGCGCAGGCGCTGCCCAACGGCCCGATGAAAAATGAAACGGTGGCGCTCAGCGAGTACGGCGGCAAGGTTGTTGCTGCGGCAAACGGCGCGTTGAGCGTTCTGGAGAGCAAAGGCGCGTGGACGGGGAGCACAAGCAGCCAAATATCCGCCGCCCAAGCGGTGAAAGTAAACCCGAAAAATACGGCGGAAGCTTTTGTGGCAACGTCAAACGGCGTAGCAACGTTCGGTGGCGGCAATTTTTTGGGGAAAGATTTGTTGGGAGATGTGCGCGGCATGGCTTTTGACCCGGATGGAAATCTTTTTGCCTTTGCCTCCAACAGCGCAGCGCCCGTGCAGCGGCGCAACGCCGACGGCTCGTGGAGCGAATTGGCAAGCAGCGCTCTGCAACCTCAGGCGCTGGGAAGCGCTGCGCTTGCCAACAACGTTTTTTGGGGAATAGCGTGGGGAATAGCGGAGCCCAACAGGCTTTTCCTCTACTCACCCGGCGCAAACCCCAACGATGCCGCCGACGATAAAGCCTCCGTTTTTGATATGCAGGTGAGCGTTGACGAAAAATTTTCGGAGAACAACAGCATCTACGCGCTTGCCGCCGACCTGAACGGCGAAATCTGGCTGGGGACAGGCAAGGGCGTTGTTGTGTACAGCTCGGTTGGCGACCCGTTTGCAGGCGTTCCGCAGGGGCAGCGGATAAAAATTCCCACGGAAATACCCGGCCAAGCCGCCTACCTGCTACAGTACGAGCGCGTAACGGCCGTAGCGGTGGATGGCGGCAACCGCAAGTGGCTCGGCACGCGCGACGCAGGCGTATTCCTGCAGTCCGACGACGGCGTGGAGCAGCTGCGCGCCTTCAACGCGCAGAACAGCCCGCTGCCCTCGAACTACATAAAGGACATTGCCGTGAACAGCCAAACCGGCGAGGTGATTTTTGCCACCGACAAGGGCATGGTGGGATTTTACAGCGACGCCACCGCCGGCAGGGTCAACTTCGACGAGGTTAAGGTATATCCCAACCCGGTGCGCCCGGACATGAGCTTGGTCACCATCAGCAACCTCGTGGAGGATGCGTCGGTGAAGATAACGGACGTGTCGGGCAACCTTGTGTTTTTTGCCACCGCCAACGGCGGCACGGCAACGTGGGACGTTCAAAATCTCAACGGGCGGCGCGTGGCTACCGGCGTGTACCTCATCTTTCTTGCCGACCGCACGGGGCAGGAAAGCAAGGTGGTGAAGCTGCTGGTGATAAACTGAAGAAATTTTGAATTTTAAATTTTGAATTGGCTTACGCGCAAGTTGCTTCGTGCCATGCGTAATTCAAAATTCAAAATTTAAAATTCAAAATTTCTCTTGTTTTGTGCTTTGCGCAATTTAAAATTCAAAATTTAAAATTCAAAATTTCCGATGGATAAGCTTCGCGGCATAGTGCTGCACAGCATCAAGTACGGGGAGACGAGCCTTGTTGCGCACCTCTACACCGACATGCAGGGACGGCAAACCTACATGCTCAACGGCGTGCGCGGCGCGACGCAGCGGCAGAGGTCGTCGCTCATACAGCCGCTTTTTTTGCTCGACATTGAGGCGTACCCCGCGCGGAGGCAGGGCGCAATGCGGCGAATGAAGGAGTTTCGCGCAAGCGTTCCGCTGCAAAGCCTGCCCTTTGATGTGCACAAAAACGTGATAGCGCTCTTCATTGGCGAGGTGCTCTACAAGCTCATCCGCGAAGAGGAGCAAAACGAGGCGCTGTTTGGGTTTTTGCACAGGTACATTTTGCTGCTCGACGAGATGCAGCGGGGCGTGTACTGCTTTCACCTCTACTTTTTGGCGCAGCTGGCGCGGCACTTGGGATTTTTTCCCGGCAACGCCCACAGCGAAGAGTACGCCTACTTTGACATGAAAAACGGCGTGTTTGTACCCTTTGCGCCGCAGCACGGCGTTTTTATGGACAAGCCCACGTCGGCGCTGCTGGGCACGCTAATCGGCGCAGCGCTCGGCGACCTGCAGCACATCCACGCGCCGAGGGCGCAGCGAAACCTCCTGCTGCAAAAGCTGCTCGACTACTACTGCACCCACCTCGGCATGGCCAACCCCATTCGCTCGCTGGCGGTGCTGGAGGAGGTGTTTGCGTAGGGAATTTACATAATTTCATGGGAAATTTACATAATTCCATGGGAAATTTATATAATTACAGAATTTACATAATTTACATGTTTTTTTTGTTTGTGAATTCTGTAAATTATTACATGTAAATTCTGTAAATTTTGTAATTCTGTAAATTACTATATGTAAATTCTGTAAATTTTGAAATTTTGTAAATTATTACATGTAAATTCTGTAAATTTTGAAATTCTGTAAATTCATTTATAAATTTATCATGAAAGTTGTAGAAACCGTAAAGGAACTTCGGCAAGCGCTGTCGGGGGAGAAGAATCGGGGGAAAACGGTAGGGTTTGTTCCCACCATGGGTGCGCTGCATCGCGGGCATTTGTCGCTGGTGCAGCGCTGCAAGAAGGAGTGCGGGGTGGCGGTTGTCAGCATTTTTGTCAACCCCACGCAGTTCAACGACCGGGGCGACCTTGCCCGCTACCCGCGCACGCTCGCCGCCGACGTGCAGCTGCTGCAAGTTGCCGGCTGCGACGTGGCGTTTGCGCCAAGCGAAAAGGAAGTTTACCCGGAGCCGGATGTGCGCGTGTTCGACTTTGGGCAGCTGGACAAGGTGATGGAGGGCGCACACCGCCCCGGGCACTTCAACGGCGTGGCGCAGGTGGTGAGCCGCCTGTTTGACTTGGTAAAGCCCGACTACGCCTACTTTGGCGAGAAAGATTTTCAGCAGCTTGCCGTTGTGGGCGAAATGGTGCGCCAGCTTCGCCTGCCGGTGAAGCTTGTTCGCTGCCCCATTGTGCGCGAGGCAGACGGCTTAGCCCTCAGCTCGCGCAACGCGCTGCTCACGCCCGAACAGCGGGCCGCGGCGCCGCTCATTGCCAAAACGCTCTTTGCCGCTGTGGACATGGTGTGCAGCGCTGACTTGGCGGCGCTGAAAAGGTTTGTGGCGGATGCCATCAACGCCAGCGAGCAGCTGCAGCTGGAGTACTTTGAGGTGGTTTGCGCGAGCACCCTTCAGCCCGTAGCCTCGCTGGACGACGACTGCGCCAAGCAGGCGTGCATTGCGGTGCGCGTCGGCAAGGTTCGCCTGATTGACAACGTGCGGCTGTCGTAGCCTCAGCTGTTGGCCAGCTCGTCCAGCTCCAGCCACCGCAGCTCCTTTGCCCCGAGCGCGTCAATTACCTCGCCTATGCGCCTTGATTTTTGCGTCAGCTCGTGGGGAGAGAGCTCGCCGGAGCTCAGCTGCTGCTCCAGCTCCAGCTTTTCGCGCTCCAGCTGCCGCAGCTCGTCGGGCAGAGCTTCGTACTCGCGCCTTTCGGCGAATGAGAGCCTCCGCTTTTCGGGTGCGCTTCTTTTGCGCTCCACAGCGGGCTGCTCTGCGGGCGGCTGCCCCGCGCGCTGTTGCTGTTGCAGCCGCTCTTGCAGCTGCCGGTGATTCCGGTAGTCGGTGTAGCTGCCGGGAAAATCTTTTATCTTGCCCACATCCTCAAACACAAAGAGGTGGTCAACAATTTTGTCCATAAAGTAGCGGTCGTGCGACACGATGATTACGCACCCCTCAAACTCCCGGAGGTAGTCCTCCAGCACCGCCATGGTCATGAGGTCGAGGTCGTTGGTAGGCTCGTCGAGGATGAGGAAGTTGGGCTGGCGCATGAGAATGGTGAGCAGGTAGAGCCGCCGCCGCTCGCCGCCGCTGAGCTTGCGCACTAAGGTTTGCTGTGCGCTTGGCGGGAACAGAAAGTGGTTGAGAAACTGCGACGTGGACAGGTTTTTTCCGTCGCCCATCTTTACGTACTCCGCAATATCCCGCGCCACGTCAACCACGCGCTTGTTTTCGTTGACCGTAATGCCCTCCTGCCGGTAGTAGCCCACTACGACCGTTTCGCCGTGGCTCACGTGCCCGCTGTCGGGGCGCAGGCTTCCGGTGAGCAGGTTGAGCAGGGTGGTTTTGCCCGCGCCGTTTTTGCCGATGACGCCCACCTTTTCGCCGCGCGTGAACTCGTAGCTGAACTTATCCACGTAAGCTGTGCCGTCGTAAGCCTTGCAGAGGTTTTTTGCCTCAATAATCTTTTTGCCCAGGCGCGATGAGCGCACGCTTATTTCCACTTGTCCGTCCTGCCGCTTGGCGTGCGCTCGCTCCTTCACCTCGTCAAAGGCGTTGACGCGCGACTTGATTTTCGTACCCCGCGCCGAGGGCTGCCGCCGTATCCACTCCAGCTCGCGGCGAAACAGGTTTGTAGCCCTATCCACCTCCGAGTTAAAAGCATCTATCCGCTCCTGGCGCTTCTCCAGGAAGTAGGAAAAGTTGCCCCGATAGGTAAACAGCCGCTGCTGGTCTATTTCGAGAATTACGTTGCACACGTGGTCGAGAAAGTAGCGGTCGTGCGTAACCATGAGCAGCGTGGAGCGGGACTTGGAGAGGTAGCCCTCGAGCCACTCCACCATGTCGATGTCGAGGTGGTTGGTAGGCTCGTCGAGGATGAGAAAATCCGGCTCGTTGATGAGCACGTTGGCCAACGCAACGCGCTTGCGCTGCCCGCCGCTGAGCTCGCCCACCGGCTGGTCAAATCCGGTGATGCGCAGCTGCGTGAGGATTTGCTTTGCTCGCTGCTCGTAGCCCCATGCGTGGTGGGCGTCCATTAGCTCGGAGAGCGCCGCCACGTCGCGCCCCTCAAGCACCGCCCGCTCGTACTCGCTAATGATTTTCACGGCGGGGCTATCGGAGGCAAAGGCCGCTTGCAGCACCGT
Organism: Prevotellaceae bacterium; assembly: GCA_031290835.1. Lineage (GTDB taxonomy): Bacteria > Bacteroidota > Bacteroidia > Bacteroidales > UBA932 > JAITMY01. The sequence continues at coordinate 1,332 of JAISLN010000129.1, read as the reverse complement.
CATCTCCGGCGGAAAGCTGTCGATTTGCTCCAGAAAGCCCACGCGCAGGTCGCGGCGAAAGGTTACGCTGCCCCCGTCGGGCGTGTCGCGCCCCGCAATGATGTTGAGCAGGGTTGTTTTACCTGCGCCGTTCTTGGCAACAATGGCCACGCGCTGCCCCTCGCCTACGCCAAACTTGAGGTTGTCAAACAGCACCAAATCGCCAAACGACTTGCTCAGATTTTCAACTTGAAGAAATGATATCATGGGCGCAAAGGTAGTAAAGTTTTGCGGGAAAATGACGGTTTAAGCGGGGCTTGCTTTTTGGGGCTACCCGCTACGTCCATAGCCGGTTGACCGGATATTGCTCAAAAACTTTGTCGGAGCTAATGATGGGCATATTTTCGGTGATGGCTTGCGCAATCATTATTCTGTCGAATGGGTCGCGATGAATGGGCGCCAGCGTGGATAGCGTCACTAAATGTGCCGGCTCTATGAATAGAAATTCAAAGCCATTCGCCTGCGCCTCGCTCATTATGGTAGCAATGTCGGCTGATAGCGCCAGCTTCGACAAGCTCATTTTAATGGTCATCTCCCATAAGCAAGCCATGCTAATCGTGAGCTGATAGCCGCTATCATTCATGAGCGTTCGCATGCTTGCCGGAAGATGCTTATTATCTTCCATGAACCAAATAAACGATTGCGTATCTATCAGAATTTTATTCATCTACATGTACTCCTTAAAATCGTCTAACGGCTCATTGAAATCGTCGCTCATGTAAATCACGGCGCCTTTCATGAAGCCGGCGCGGGGTTTCTTCCGTGCAGGACGGGTGCGGCTTTTACTCAGTAAAAACTCTACGTAGTCGGCTACCTCCTGCTGCTTAGCCAAAGGCAGCTGGTGAATTTTTTGGTATAAAACAGATGTTTCCATGGCACATATATATATTTGCATCACAAAAGTACAAGTTTTGTTTGGATAATCAAAATTAGGAAGTTGGGGAGCGATGCTACTTTTGGGAAGTTGGAAATAATTCGTAAACTTGTCGCAGCTCTAATGCGTTTTATCAAGATAAAATGAAGTACGGGTTATGCTTATCAGATTTTTGAAGCCACAAGAAACGGAGGAAGATTCCGTGTTTCTGTGTGTTGCGAGGCAAATAGGCAAAAGCACCTTGCTTGAGATGCTATTTCCGAATGCCCGCTATTTACGGCTTGCTGAAAAGCGAAGAATTTGAAAGGCTACTCCGATTGTGTTGTGCGGCTCAAGCGCTCGGAAGCTGCTGCGTTCCGGTGCGAATCTTTTAGGAGGAAGGGCGTTGCGTGTAAAGAAGTTAAATCAAAAGGCATCTC
>JAISLN010000128.1 GCA_031290835.1 Prevotellaceae bacterium | reverse complement strand
AATTCAAAATTTAAAATTCAAAATTCCCATGAAAACAATTCCCCTTTGCACAAGCCTCCTGCTGGCGGCAGGAAGCGTCTGCGGTCAGGTAACGGAAGAGGCGTGGCGCCAAGCCGCCGCCGTAGAAAAGAGCATCGCTCTGCCAACGTTCAAGGCGCAGCAGTACCCGATAACGAAATTCGGAGCCGTTGCCGGCGACCCGGCGCGGCTCAACCACGACGCCATCAACAGCGCCATCACAGCGTGCTCCGCCGCCGGCGGCGGAACGGTGACGGTGCCCAAAGGCGTATTCTACACAGGCCCCATCACCCTAAAAAGCAACGTCAATCTGCACTTGGAAGAAAACGCCGTGCTGAAGTTCACCACCGACGCCAAGTACTACTTTCCGGCTGTGCTAACGCGCTGGGAGGGCATAGATTGCTACAACGCGCATCCGCTCATCTACGCCCGCGAGGCGGAGAACATTGGCATTACCGGCAAGGGAACCATAGACGGCAGCGCCTCCAACAACGACTGGTGGGCAAAGTGCGGCGCCGTGCGCTACGGCTACAAGGAAGGGCAAATTTCGCAGCGCACCGGACGACCCAAGCTGCTCACCTTTGAGCAAAACCAAGTACCCGTCGAAGAGCGCGTTATGAACGAAGAAGACGGCTTGCGCCCGCAGCTCATCAACCTGTACGGTTGTACCCGCGTGCTGATAGAGAACGTAAAGCTCATCAGCTCGCCGTTTTGGGTCATTCACCCCCTGCTCTGCGACCAGCTGACGGTGCGCAACGTTACCGTGGTGAGCCACGGCCCCAACAGCGACGGCTGCGACCCCGAGTCGTGCAGCAACGTGCTCATTGAGGGCTGCACGTTCGACACCGGCGACGACTGCATCGCCATCAAGTCGGGGCGAAACAACGACGGACGCCGCTGGAACAAGCCCAGCGAAAACATTATCGTGCGCCGCTGCAAAATGAAGGACGGGCACGGCGGCGTGGTGATTGGCAGCGAAATTTCCGGCGGGTACCGCAACCTGTACGTCGAGAACTGCGAAATGGACAGCCCGGAGCTCGACCGGGTAATTCGCATCAAAACCAGCAACTGCCGAGGCGGAATAGTCGAAAACGTATTTGTGCGCAACGTAAAGGTTGGGCAGTGCCGGGAAGCCGTGCTGAAAATTAACCTGATATACGACCAAAAGGAGCAGTGCCGCCGCGAGTTTCCGCCGGTGGTGCGCAACGTGCACCTCGAAAATATAACCTCCGGAAAAAGCCAATACGGCGTGCTGATTACAGGTCTCGAAGGGCTTGAAAACGTGTACGACATAACCGTTTCCAACAGCGCTTTCAACGGCGTGGAGAAGGGCAACTCCATAACCGGTGCGCGAAACGTGAAATACTCCAACCTGTACATCAACGGAAAATTAGCTGAAAATTAAGAGCTCTAAATTTTTTTTTTTAGCTCAAAACTCCCTTCAACAATATGTCAACAAAAGTAAAATATTACCTCATCCTTCTCTCCGTAGCGCTGCTGTACGTCGGCGCGGCGGAGCAAAAGCCGTTCACGATCTTCATGATAGGCGATTCTACCATGGCCGACAAAATTCTTGAGAAAGATAAGCGCGAGCGGGGTTGGGGAATGATGATGCCCGAATTTTTGACCGGCGAGGTAACGGTAGAAAACCACGCCGTGAACGGGCGAAGCACAAAAAGCTTCAGGAGCGGTGGAAATTGGCAAAAAGTTATCGACAAGGTGAAGCCGGGCGATTACGTATTCATTCAGTTTGGGCACAACGATGCAAAGCTGCAGGATACTGCTCGCTACGCGGAGGCGGAAACCGCTTTTCGCGCAAACCTTACGCGCTACGTGGAGGAAACGCGGGCAAAGGGAGGAAAGCCCGTGCTCTTTACCTCCATTGTGCGCCGTAAGTTCGGCAACGCGGGGAAGCTCGAGGACGCCCACGGGCGCTACGTAGAGGTACCCCGCGAAGTGGCGCAGCAGCTGAACGTTCCGCTCGTTGACCTGAACGTAGCCACCACGCGCTGGGTTGAAGAGCTGGGGGTAGAGCCGTCCAAGCGCTTTTTTATGTGGCTCAAGCCGGGCGAGAGCTTGGCGGACGTGGAGGGAAAGGAAGACAACACCCACCTGGTGGAAGCCGGTGCGCGTGAGGTTGCCCGCATGGCGGCAGCAGCGCTGCGCGAAAAGCTGCCCGAGCTGGCAGCCTGCATAGGCTTCGGCCTGAAGAATACCGCCCGCTACTATGCGCCGAACAAATCAACGCCGGCATTTCCCGGCGCGGAGGGTTTCGGCATGTACACTCGTGGCGGCCGCGGCGGAAAGGTGATTTACGTTACCAACTTGAACGACAAGGGCGACGGAAGCCTGCGCGAGGCGGTGAACGCCAAAGGCGCGCGCACGGTGCTCTTCAAGGTGTCGGGCAACATTGAGCTGCAAAGCCCGCTCGTCATCAGCGAAGGAAACCTCACCATTGCCGGGCAGAGCGCACCGGGCGACGGCATTACCATCTCCGTCTACCCGGTGAAGCTGCAAGCCGACCAAATCGTTGTGCGCTACCTGCGCTTCCGCCTTGGCGACGCCAACCGCGCGGAGGACGACGCGCTTAGCGCAGCCCGCCGCAAAAACATCATCATAGACCACTGCTCCATGAGCTGGAGCGTGGACGAGTGCGGCTCGTTCTACAACAACGAATCTTTTACCCTACAGTGGTGCCTGCTCTCCGAAAGCCTTGTGGCTTCGGCGCACGCCAAGGGTGCGCACGGCTACGGCGGCATCTGGGGTGGCATGGGCGCAACCTTTCACCACAACCTGCTGGCGCACCACAGTAGCCGCAACCCGCGATTTTGCGGCGCACGCTACCACGAGGCAACCGCCAACACCGAGTGGGTGGATTTTCGCAACAACGTTATCTACAACTGGGGCTTCAACAGCTCCTACGCCGGCGAAAACGGGCAGCACAACATGGTGAATAATTACTACAAGCCGGGCGCAGCGACCCGAAAATCGGTCAAACGCCGCATTGTGGAAGCTTGGCAAAGCAAGGACAGGGGAGGATTTCACGATTTTGGGAAGTTCTACGTTGAGGGCAACGTGGTGGAGGGCAGCGAAGACGTAACCGCCGACAACTGGAAGGGCGGCGTTGACTTTAAGGTTTACGAGGAGCAGCTGGGAATTAGCGCCGACTACTCGGTGGAGAGCGAAAATTATCTCAAGCTAATGAGCACCGTGCGCCTCGCGGAGCCGCTCAACGTTGCGCCGGTGCAAACCTCTACGGCGCACGAAGCCTACGAAAGCGTGCTGCAAGGCGCAGGCGCAAGCATGGTGCGCGATGCGGTGGACGCCCGCGTGGTGGACGAGGTGCGCAGAGGAACGTTCACCTACGGCAAAAACGGGCTTATTGACTCGCCGTCTGAAGTAGGCGGGCTGCCGGCGCTGAAAACCCTGCCCCCGCCCGCAGATACCGACGGCGACGGATTGCCCAATGCGTGGGAAAAGGCGCACAGCCTCAACCCAAACAACGCTGCCGACGGCGCCCAATACCCCCCAAACAGCGACTACACAAATTTGGAAATATACCTCAGCTCAATTGAGCTAAGCGCTAAGAGCTGAATAAACAAGCTGCATGATATGCTCCTCTACGGCCTTAACCGTAAGAAATACGCATCCCTTGTTGCATTCCTCCAGCCGGCTCGCGTCGGTTGAGCTTGCCCAAGCTGCGGAGAGGCAGCGTATGCCCGCTTCGCGGCAAGAGCTGACGTCCGAAACGGCGTCGCCAACGTACACCAGCTCGTCCGGTTGCAGGTTGTACTTTTGCAGAAGGTGGATAAACGCTTCCGCCTTTCTGTTCTTTTCGGGAGAGCCGGTTTCTATGCAGTCAAAGTAGCTTTGCATCCCGAACTGCTCAAGGGTAATTTCGCAGCTCTCCTTGCCTTTTCCCGTAACAAGCGCCACCAAAACGTTTCGGGCTTTCAGCGCACCTATCAGCTCTCTAATGCCATCAAACGGGGAAGCGCACATACCGTGCATTGCCCTATAGTGCGCATAAAAATCAGCCAGCGCCGCTCTCCAACGCTCGCCCGCTATTGCTTTTATCATCCCCTCCTCGTTGAGCCCAAAAGTACGGACAATCTCCTCCTCCGATATCCGCCGGTCGGTATAAGGGCTTACCGCCTTTACAAAAGCCTGTATGCACATGGAGATAGTTTCGCCTATTGTCCCGTCCAAATCAAAAGCTACCAGCTTAACCATTTTGTTGCCCCTCATTTAATTTGCGAATTACCCTGCACGGATTTCCTACCGCCAAAGAGTTGGCCGGAATACTTTTCGTTACCACGCTACCCGCGCCAATCACAGCGTTCTCGCCAACTGTAACCCCCGGCACAATGATAACGCCGCCGCCAATCCAGCAGCCGTCGCAGATAGTAACGGGAAGGGCAAACGTACGGCAAAAATACTCCTCGCTATCCGGTTGCCAGCCGGGCGTGAGCCTTTCGCTAAGCTCCACCGGATGCGCAGCCGTATAAATCTGCACGTTTGACGCCACCAAAACGTTATTCCCTATGGTAATCTTATGGCAATCCACAAAGGTGCAATTCATATTTATTGACACGTTGCTGCCAACGTAAATATTTCTCCCGTAATCGCAGATAAAAGGATTGCCTACCGAAACATTATTTCCTACGCTGCCAAACAGCTTTTTTAGTAGCCCATATCGCTCATCCTTATCGCTGTATGGCAAACTATTATACTGCGCCAAAAGATTTCGTGCGGTAGCTTTAAAAGCTACAAAAATCGGGCTATGGCAATCGTACCATTCGCCGGCCATACATTTTTCCAGCTCTGTTTTCATGCTAATATTACATATTAAAAGTTAAGGATTGTTGCGAAATAAATTTTGACCCTAATCAATTTTTTATCGCCGATTTTTCGGTGCAAAATTAGATAAAATTTCATCTGTCCAACTAAAAAAACAGCTATTTTTTACTTACAAACAGCCAATACGTTGTCGAATAGCGCACTGGCCATACAAGCAAGCGGCGATTGCCCTATCCTCAAAAGCACACCTTTTTACCCCCTACCCGCTCCCAAAGGAAAATAAAGAGCTATCTTTACGGCAAAATTTTTACGAGCAAAAAGAACAACATGATTTTTTTGTACAACGCAGGATTGCTGCTATATTGGGCTGGCGCACACGTTGCGGCGCTCTTTAACCCTAAGGCGCGTAGGCTGGTACGCGGCCATCGCGGAGCGCTGCGCAAGCTGAGTCAGGGCCTTGCCGGTCGCGGACAGCGCAAGGTGGTTTGGTTTCACTGCGCGTCGCTGGGCGAATTTGAGCAGGGGCGACCCGTCATTGAGGCGCTGCGCAGGCAGCACCCCGAGGCGTTTGTGCTGCTCACCTTTTTTTCGCCGTCCGGCTACGAAGTGCGCAAGGGCTACGCCGCCGCCGACTGCGTGTGCTACATGCCGCTCGACTTGTGGTGGCTGGCGCGCAGGTTTGTGAAGCTTGCCGCGCCGCAGGTGGCGGTATTCATCAAGTATGAGTTTTGGTACAACTACCTCCGGCAGCTCCACCGGCAGGGCGCTAAGACCTACGTTGTGTCGGCAATTTTCCGTGAGCAGCAGGCTTTTTTCGACCAGCTGTACGGCAAATTTTTTGTCGGGATGCTGGGCTTCTACGAGCACATTTTTGTGCAGAACAGCGATTCGCTGGACTTGCTGGATTCGGTGGGTATATGCAACGCCTCGTGCTCCGGCGATACGCGCTTTGACCGCGTGCTTGAGGTAGCGGCTACCGCCAACGCCCTGCCGGAGCTGTCGTCGTTTGCCGCGCCGGACGCGCTAACGCTGGTGGCGGGCAGCACGTGGCCTCCCGACGAAACGCTGCTCGCCGACCTGATAAATAAAACCCCCGGCATGAAGCTCATCGTAGCGCCGCACGAGGTGAGCGAAAGCCGAACGCTCGGCCTGCTTGCAAAATTCGGCAAACCCGCGCTGCGCTACTCGCAGTGGCAAAAAAACATGGAGGTTAACCTAACCGACTACAGCATTTTTGTGGTGGATGCGGTGGGGTTTCTTTCGTCGCTCTACCGGTTTGGGTCGATGGCTTACGTTGGCGGGGGCTTCGGCGCAGGTATCCACAACATACTCGAGGCGGCAGTGTTTGGCATTCCGGTAATTTTCGGCAGCTGCTACCAAAAGTTTCGAGAGGCAACCGATTTAGTCCGGCTGGGCGGGGCTTTTTCCGTATCCTCGTCGCCGGAGTTGCTCAAGGTGGCGCATACGCTAAGCACCAACAGCCTGCGCCGCGAGCAAAGCGGCAGTACGTGCCGAAGCTACGTGCTGCAACACCGCGGCGCCACCGAAATTATCATGAAGCAGCTGGCGGGAAATTTGGAATTCTAAATTCTAAATTTTGAATTTTGAATTGCGCAAAGCGCGAGCTATTGAGCTTAATCGCAAGCTATTGAGCGTAAGCGCAATTCAAAATTTAGAATTTATAATTCAAAATTTCCGAAGCTCCCCTACTCTACTTTCTTTTCGCTCTTTCTTTTTCCGCCAAACATGGAGAAGTGCACGTAATCGTCCGGATTATTTTTCAGGTCGGTGAGCAGCGCGTTGAGGCTGTTTACGGTGCGGTTGAGGTTTAGGTAGAGCGAATCGTTCTGCACGGCGCTCAGCAGCGTTCCCTGCGCGGTGTAGCGGTTGAGCGTTGCCGTCAGCGCCTGGGTGTTGGCAAAGGTAGCGTCGGCATTTTGGATGAGCGATGAGATGGCTTGGTTGTTGCTTTTGAGGTTGTCCGATACGGCGCTGAGGTTGCCGGATGTTTCGCGCAGGTCGCTCAGCAGCGCGTTGATGCTTTGGTGGTTTTCGGCGGCAATACGGCTCAGCTCGGCAGCGGCGCTGTTGAGGTTTCCCGACAGCGCAGCAATTGCGGATAGCGAGGTGGCGAGGTGCGCCTGATTTTGCGCGTTGAGCATTACCTGCATGGCTGCCGCTACGCTGTTGAGCTGCGCCAGCAGGCTGTCCGTTTTTCCGGCAATGTCGCCCGCCATGCCCATGACGTCGCCGGCGGCGAGGCTTGCCTTCAGGGTATCATTTGCCTTGTGCAGGTCGCGGCTGCCGGATATTGTGAGCGTTACATTTTTTTTGTCGAGTATTCCACCGCTGCTCACGGCTGCGGTAGTTCCCAGCGGCAGCTTGTGCTGTGCGCCGACTTGCAGGGTTACCACCACGCGGCTTTGCCCGTCGAGCTCCACCGCGCCGACGCTGCCCACGGGCACCCCGCTTATCATCACGGGCGATTTGCGCTGCAGGCCGCTGGCGCTGCCGTACACTACGTAGTAGGTGGTAGTTCGTTTGAGGCGCTCGTTTTTGTTCAAAAAGTTAATGCCCAAGTACAGCACAATGAGCATGGCAAATGCAAATAGGCCTATTTTGGCCTCTTTTGAGATTTTCATGGATATAAAAATTACAGGTTTAAGGTCGGCATAAGCATACGCAGGAGTTAATCGGCTTTACCGTCTTTCAGCTTGACAATAAAAGCGTCGTGAAATTTTTTCTTTGTTTCCTTCAGCAGCGGCATTATCGCTTTGGCGCTTCCGGCGCTACCTATGTAGTAGCGATACGTACCGTTGTGCCGGTAGCTGCTTACGTTTTTCAACCCTTTAAACTCCGGCGCGTTGGCTTTCAGGCGCTTTGAGGTTGAAAAAATTTGTACGTGGTAGGTAGCTTGGTGCTGGGGGGAGGCTTTGGGAATCGCTGTTGCCGGTTTGCTCCTTGGGTTTTCGGCGCGGCTGCCTGCGCCATTGCTTGCGGAGGTTTGCGGCATGGCAAGCCTTCCCCGTTCCCAGTGCGCCTTATAGCGGCTCAGGGCGTTGAGGATAGCTTCGGCTATTTCGGTTTGTCCTCTGTCGGAGGCAATATATTTTTCCTCCTCAGCGTTGGAAATAAACCCGATTTCGATGAGCACGCTGGGCATGGTGCTTTTCCACAAAACGAGAAACGGCCCCTGCTTTACGCCCCGGCTTTTGCGCTTTGCGTGTCCGGCCAATTCGTCTTCGACGTATGCGGCAAAAACAAGGCTTTGCTCCATGTTGGTATTTTGCATAAACGAAAACATGATGAACGATTCGGGGGAGTTGGGGTCGTAGCCGTCATACGTTGCTTCGTAGTTCTCCTCCAAAAGGATGTCTTTGTTTTCGTAGAGCGCCACGTCCATATTTTTGTCGGTTTTGTCCAAGCCCATCACGTAGGTTTCGGAGCCGAAAGGCGTTTTTTTGGGGTTGCTGTTGGCGTGAATGGAGATGAAGAGGTCGGCGCCCACCTTGTTGGCCATAGCGCCTCTATCTTCGAGCGAAATAATGGTATCGGTGGTGCGGGTGTACACCAGCTCTATGTCGGGGTGGCGGCTTACAACGAGCACGCCCAGCTTTTTGGCAACTTTGAGCACAATATCTTTTTCGACCGAGAATCTGCCCCGCGCACCAAGGCTTGGGCCTCCATGACCCGGATCTATGACTACCACCATTTCTTTTTTGCCCGCCTGCCTGCCTCCGGGCTGCTCCGCACAGACAGCGGCAGCAAACAGCAGCATGGCCGATGCAAAAAACAGCAAGTATTTGGTTTGATTTATAGCGACAAAAGTAAACTTACGCGCATTTTCGGTGAATATCATTTTTTTTGAGTAACTTTACCGCCTTATTTTGTTGTCGCA
>JAISLN010000127.1 GCA_031290835.1 Prevotellaceae bacterium | reverse complement strand
AGGTTTGTAGCCTACTCCCTGTCCCAAAAAAGATGCGCAATAGTATCAAAAAAAATACCTCCCTGCTCGGATTGGTACCCAATTTGGTTTAAAGGCGCATACTACAACCCATGCACGAGCGGACTCTATAAGATACCCATCCCTCGCATAACAGAATTTCCGTACAAGCAAACGCTTTTGCCGAAGAAAAAAGAGGTGAAATAAAATGTGGCTGCATTTGGCTACGCCGATTTTCAATTCAAATTGTCGCCCTCCGAATAATCCCATCGGGATTATCTCTCGGTAGAAATATAGAGGCGCATCATCGTAATCGGCATTCCGTAGGAATGCATCTCTCGGTAGAAAATATAACATCGTGCTTTTCTACCGAGAGGTAATCTCTACGGGGTTATTCAGCACGCGACAATTTGAATTGAAAATCGGCGTAGCCAAATGTACCCTACTTCAACATTAATTCATCAAAAAAGCGGTATTGGCCAATGCCGCTTTTTATTTGGCGCACCAACACCGGCAGCTACGGGCGCGGACAAAATTTATGCGTGAATTTCCCGCACTGTGAATAACGACGAGGTTTTTTTGCTATCTTTGCTGCCCTGATATGGCGCATAACTTGAAAAATAATAGAAATGAGCACGCTCGACTGGAAAAATTTAAGCTTTGGCTACCTGCCAACTAAGGGCAACATTCGCTGCTGCTGCCGCAACGGCAAGTGGGGCAAGCCCGAAATTACTACCTCCGAGGAGGTTACCTTACCTATTGCCGCTACCTGCCTGCACTACGGGCAGGACGTTTTTGAAGGGCTAAAGGCGTACCGCGGCGCCGACGGGCGCGTTCGCCTGTTTCGCGTACGCGAAAACGCAAGGCGCATGATTCAATCGGGGCAATACCTGCAAATGGACGTCCCCGACGAGGAGCTGTTTGCGGACATGGTAGCGCAGGTGGTCAGGCTCAACGAGGAGTTTGTGCCGCCGCACGATAGCGGCGCTACGCTCTACATTCGCCCGCTGCTCATTGGAGCGTCGGCGCAGGTGGGCGTAAAGCGGGCGGATGACTACCTGTTCCTTGTTTTTGTTACGCCGGTAGGCCCCTACTTCAAGGAAGGGTTTAAGCCCGTGAGCGTAATTATCGACCGCGACCACGACCGCGCCGCGCCGCGAGGAACGGGGCATACCAAGTGCGGCGGAAACTACGCGGCAAGCCTTGTTTCGCTGGACATGTGCCACCGCTTGGGCTACTCCACCGTGCTCTACCTTGATGCCGCCGAAAAAAAGTACATTGACGAGTGCGGCCCCGCCAACTTTTTTGCCATTCGGGGCAGCAGCTACATCACGCCGGACTCCCACAGCATACTGCCAAGCATTACCAACATGAGCCTCATGGAGCTGGCTAAGGATATGGGCATGACCATAGAGCGGCGCAAGGTGGAGGTCGGCGAGCTGGCGACGTTTGAGGAGGTGGGCGCCTGCGGTACCGCCGCCGTTATCAGCCCCATTGGGAAAATATTTGACCCCGCTACCGGGCGCACGTTTGAATACTGCAAGGACGGGCAAGCCGGAAAGGTATGCACCAAGCTTTACAACCGCCTGCGCGCCATTCAGTACGGCGACGAGGCGGACAAGTTCGGATGGATTGACTTCGTCTGAATAAAAAAATCCACAGCATGTTGTATGATTGAAAAGAAATCTACCGCCACCGCCATAGCGCCGGAAACAGCCGTGCTGGTGGGCATTGTTACCGACAGGCAGAGCGAGCGGCTATCGCGCGAATACCTCGACGAGCTGGCGTTCCTGACGGAAACGGCGGGCGTGATTACCAAAAAGATATTTACCCAAAAGCTATCCTCCGCTCACCCCAAAACGTATATCGGTACGGGAAAAATTCTGGAGGTAAAGGCATACGTTGACGAGCACGGCGTTGATACCGTTATTTTTGATGACGAGCTTAGCCCTTCGCAGCTGTTCAACCTTGAGAAGCAGCTGGAGTGCAAGGTGCTCGACCGCACCAGCCTTATCCTTGATATTTTTGCGATGCGCGCCCGTACGGCTTACGCCAAAACGCAGGTGGAGCTGGCGCAGTACCAGTACCTTTTGCCGCGCCTCAAGCGCATGTGGACGCACCTAGAGCGCCAGCGCGGGGGAATTGGCATGCGCGGCCCCGGAGAGTCGCAAATAGAAACCGACCGGCGAATTATTCTCGACCGTATTTCACGGCTCAAGATGCAGCTCAAAAAAATAGACAGGCAAATGGTTTCGCAGCGCAGCAACCGCGGCGGCCTAGTGCGCGTGGCGCTGGTGGGATACACCAACGTGGGCAAGAGCACCATCATGAATTTGCTGAGCAAAAGCGATGTATTTGCGGAGAACAAGCTCTTTGCTACGCTCGACACCACCGTGCGCAAGGTGGTGTTCGACAACCTGCCCTTTTTGCTTTCCGACACGGTGGGCTTCATTCGCAAGCTGCCCACGCAGCTGATAGAGTCGTTCAAATCTACGCTGGACGAGGTGCGCGAGGCCGACATACTGATGCACGTGGTTGACATTTCGCACCCCAACTTTGAGGAGCAAATGAGCGTGGTGCAGCAAACGCTTACGGATATTGGCGCGGGCGAAAAACCTGTGTACCTTGTGTTTAACAAGATTGACGCCTACACCTTTGTGGAAAAAGACGCCGCCGACCTCACCCCCCGAACGGACAAAAACATTTCGCTGGAGGAGTACATGAACAGCTGGATTGCCAAAAAAAACGACCCCTGCATTTTTATCTCGGCTACCAACAAAACCAACGTTGACAAGCTGCGCAGCGATGTTTACAGGATGGTTGCCGAAGCTCAGGCAGGGCGATACCCCTTTGATAACTTCCTGTGGTAGCCGAAAAATAGGCGTAGCGTTGGGAGCTGAGCGCCTCGGCTTTCGTCAAGCAAGGTTCAGCTCTTTGAGGAGCTGCGGGACGCCGCTCTCAAAATCTACGCCAAACCGGATGTCCGTTTTTGCCCTGAACGTTCTCGCAATGCTCGCCGTGGTGTAGCTTACGGCAATGCGCACCGCCTGCGGCAGGTCGAAGCTGTTGAGCAGGGCAGCCAGCAGCGCGCTGCCAAACACGTCGCCCGTGCCGTGGTAGTAGCCCTCAATTCTGTCGGCAAGCAAGTAGGATATGCTGCCCGTTTCCCTGTCGTAGGCGGCAGCGCCGAGCTCCTTATCGTCAAAAAACGTGCCGGTAAGCACCACCTGCCGAGGCCCAATGTCGCCCAACTTTTTCAGCAGCCGCTCTATGTATTCTTTTGCGTAAGGCCCCGGTTGGTAAGGCTCGCCTACCAGCAGCGCCGCCTCCGTTATGTTGGGAACAATTACGTCGGCTTTGGCGCACAGCTTCTTCATGCCTGCGGGAAATTCGGGCGAAAAAATTTTGTACAGCTCTCCGTTGTCCGCCATCACGGGGTCAACCAGAATGATGTTGTCGCTTTCCCTAAATTCATCAAAAATATCCCCCACAATGTCCAGCTGCTCAAAGGAGCCGAGGAAGCCCGAGTAGAGCGCGTCGAACTTCAGGTTTAGCGATTTCCAGTGTTGGGCAAAGGGGCGTAAATCTCCCGTCAAATCTCGGTAAGTATAGCCTACAATTCCCCCCGTGTGGGTGGACAAAACCGCCGTAGGCATTACGGCGGTTTCGATGCCGGCTGCCGACAGAATTGGCAGGGCAACAGTCAGGGAGCATTTTCCAAACCCGGAAATGTCGTGAATTGCAGCTACTCTTTTTTGGTGTGTCATGTTTTATTTTTGTATATGGCAGTAAGTGCAGGTATCATATCATTGCTCGTAATACTTGCTTATCTTCAGGGCGGCAAAGATAGCGTTTTTCTTTAGAATTTAGAATATGGGCGCCCTCAAAAGCAACCGACAGCGCGAAGAATGTGGTTTCGCGCTGCCCGGCTGCATTTTATTTATTTGTTTTTTATGTTTTATAGCGGATACTCGTCGAAGGCGTAAAGCACCGTTGAGAGGTATCGCTCGCCCGTATCCGGCAGGATGACGACGATGTTCTTGCCCTTGTTTTCGGGCAGCTGTGCAAGCTGCGTTGCGGCGTAGGTAGCCGCACCCGAAGAAATGCCGACCAGCAAGCCCTCTACTTTTGCCAGCTCGCGGCTGGTGCGGATAGCGTCGTCGTTGGAGACGGGAATGATTTTGTCGATTACCGAGCGGTCGAAGTTTTTGGGCACAAAGCCCGCCCCAATGCCCTGTATCTTGTGCGGCCCCGGGTTGCCGCCCGACAGCACGGGAGAGTCGGCCGGCTCCACCGCTACAATCTGCACCTTTGGGTTCAGCTTTTTCAGGTATTTGCCCACGCCGCTCACCGTGCCGCCCGTGCCCACGCCGGATACAAAAATGTCCACCTTGCCGTCGGTATCGCGCGCGATTTCTTCGGCGGTTGTTTTTTCGTGGATGTTGGGGTTTGCGGGGTTGTCGAACTGCTGTAGGATAATGGAGTTGGGCGTTTCGTTGCGCAGGGCCTCCGCCTTGGCAATTGCCCCCTTCATACCCTCCGGGCCGGGGGTGAGGACAAGGTTTGCGCCCAGCGCCTTGAGCAGGTTGCGGCGCTCCACGCTCATCGTTTCGGGCATGGTGAGGATGAGCTTGTAGCCCTTGGACGCTGCCACAAACGCAAGCCCAATGCCGGTATTGCCGCTTGTAGGCTCAATGATGGTGGAGTCGCGCTTCAGGACGCCCGACGCCTCGGCGTCCTCAACCATTGCCAGCGCAATGCGGTCTTTTACGCTGCCGAGCGGGTTGAAGTACTCTATCTTTCCAATCAGGTTGGCGACAACCGCGTGTTTTTGTCCAAAGGCGCCCAGCGCCAGCAAGGGGGTATTCCCCACAAGATCCGTCAGCTTCTTTGCTATTTTTGCCATAATTTTTAGTTGTTGTTTAAGTAAAACGTAAGTGATAAATTGCGTTGGCAAAGTAAGTAAAAATAGAAACGTTGTGAAATACCACAAACATGGTATTTTTTGAAATTTTGAAATTTGAACCGGGCGAATAGCGATGCTTTACTCCATTGCGTTGGTGGATAGCCCTTTGTAGCTTTGTATGTTGACGCCGTACTTTTTGATGCGCAGGCCCATGATGCGCTCCGTAATGCCCAGCTGCGCGGCGGATTTGCTCATGTTGCCGTTGTTGGCCACCAGCGCGTCGATTATCATTTGCTTTTCTACCTTTCCGAGCACCAGCTCGAGGGAGCTCCTGTTGACGGTGTTGGACGACACGCCGGTTTGCAGCGATGGCGGCAGGTTGTAGGAGTGTATCACGTTGTCGGTGGTGAGGATGATAGCCCGCTCGATGACGTTTTCCAGCTCTCGGACGTTGCCGGGCCAGGAGTACATCATGAGCATGTCCAGCGCACCGCCGGTGATGCGCTTTACGTTGGCGCCGTTTTGTCGGTTTATTTTGTTGATAAAGTGGTCGGTGAGGATGGTAATGTCGGCTTTTCGCTCGCGCAGCGCCGGCACGTAGATGGGGAAAACGTTGATGCGGTAGTAAAAATCTTCCCGAAAGGCGTTGTTCTTTATCATCTCCTCGAGGTTGCGGTTGGTTGCGGTGATGATGCGCACGTCCACGTCGATGGTTTTGTTGCCGCCCACCCGCTCAATTTGCTTTTGCTGTATCACGCGCAGGAGCTTTACCTGAATGGAGGGGGGCACGTCGCCGATTTCGTCGAGGAAGATGCTGCCGCCGTTTGCCAGCTCAAACTTGCCCACGTGCGCGGCAATGGCTCCGGTAAACGAGCCTTTTTCGTGCCCAAACAGCTCGCTTTCGATGAGGTTTTCGGGGAGCGACGAGCAGTTGACCTTAACGAAAGGCTTGGCAGCCCGTGCGCTTGCCTTGTGGATGGCCTCGGCAATGAGCTCCTTTCCCACGCCGCTTTCGCCGCGTATCATCACGGTGCTGTTGGTGGGCGACACGCGCTCAATGAGCTGATACAGGTCGTGCATCAGGGACGAGTTGCCAATGATGTTGTCGGGCTTGAAGGGCTTGTTTGACTTCAGGCGCGAGTTCTCCTTTCGCAGCTCCTCCAGCTCTTCGATGTGCTTGCGGTGGATGGAAATGTTTTTCCCAATCAGCATGCCGATGATGCCGAGCAGCTTGAGCTCGTAGGCAAAGTCGATGTCGAAGCTGTGCGCCTTGTGGATGCTGAGCGTTCCGATGATTTCGTTTTTGGTAATGAGGGGCGTGCAGAGAAAGGCGATGGTTTTTCCGTTGCCGTTTCCAACGCCGGTTTTGTTGAGGAACTCCTTGTCGTTGGCGATGTCCGGTATGACGACGGGCTGCCCCGTTTCTGCCACCTTGCCGATGATGCCTTCGCCCATGTTGTACGTACCCTTGGTTTGCTCCTCTTTGGTCAGCCCGTAGGCGGCGCCGGTCATGATTTTCTTGCGGTTGTGATCTACAATCGTAATCATGCTGTACTGAGAGCTCATAAACCGGCAAAGGTTTTGCAGCAGCCCCTCCAAGTCTCCGTAAATATCCTCGCTGTGGCTGATGTTGTTGCCTATGTTCATTAGAAACTCCAAGTCGGCCTCTACGCAGCAATCTCTTCCTGTTTTTTTACAAAACATAATACCTTTTTTTATGACAATCGTTAAGCAAGCGTTGCGCTGTTGCGTTGCGCCTGCAAAGATAAAAATAATACTTCACAAGAGGTGGCCGCCTGCGACGCTATGGCGTTCGGCACGGCTGCGCCGCCTTTTTGATGTGCGCCATCAGGGCAAAAATTTCGTCTTCGTCGGCAGCCACGCCGCGGCGGCGGAGCAGCGCGTCAACGGCGCCCCTGCCCGAGTGCTTTCCAAAAAGGATGCGCGCGCTCTCCCGTCCGACCAGCTTTCCGTCGAAAGCCTGAAATGCGGCAACGTTTGCCAGCGTAGCTTTTGCGTGTATTCCCGATTCGTGGCTAAAGGCCATGCTTCCGCAAACGGGCTTGTTCGGCGGTATGGGTCGCCCCGAGATGTGCGCCACGTAGCGGCAGAGGTCAAAGAGGGCGGCGGTGGAGTACTCCGTTGCGCCGCGGGCTTGCGCCAGCGCCATTACCACCTCCTCAAGGGCGGCGTTGCCGGCTCGCTCCCCCAGCCCGTTTACCGTAACGCTCAGCGCGGCGGCGCCAGCCTGCCACGCGGTAACGGCGTTGGCGGTTGCCATGCCCAGGTCGTTGTGCCCGTGAAAGTCGATGGGCGCTGCGGGAAAAGCCTCCCGCACCTCCCGCACCATGTCCGTCACGCCCAGGGGGGTGAGAACGCCCACCGTGTCGGCTATCCGCACGCGGTGGACGCGGCATTCTTCCGCCATTCCGATAAAGCTCAGGAGGCGGCTGCGCGGCGCTCTTCCGGCATCCTGCGCCCCCACGCTGACGCGGGGGAATCGTGAGCGGGCGAGCTCCACCACCCGGTGCAGCGCACCTTCGACCCACTCCCAGCGCTTGCCCATGCTCTCCAGCTGCACGTCTGAAATGGGAAAAGCGATGTGCGCGCCCTGCGCCCCCGTTGAGGCGGCCGCCTCAACGTCGGCCTTGAGCGCCCGGCACCACACGGAGATGCGGGCGTTGAGGCGCAGGCGCACCATTTTACGAATGGTTTCCTGCTCCTCGGCGCCCATGGCCGGCGTGCCCGCCTCTACTTCGTTTACCCCAGCTTCGTTGAGCATTTGGGCAACGCGCAGCTTTTCGCCCTGCGAAAAGCTTACGCCGGGCGCCTGCTCGCCGTCGCGCAGGGTAGAGTCGATGAGCCATACGGGGGCTGTTACTTCGGCGGGCATTGCGGTAGCTGATTAATCATGCTGCTCACGTCGCTGCATAGGCGTAGCGCTCTGCTGGCGTCGTCGGCTCCGGTCTTTTCGTGGCGGTAGCTGTCGATGCTGCAAATTCCGAATATCCGGTCTAAGGAGCGGATGCTTCGGCTCAGCTCGTGCGGAATGTCCATGCACTTGTCGATGGCGTTCATCAGGCAAACGAAGCTGTGGCTTTCCGGCTCCATGCCGTGCCGGCAGCATAGGGCAACGAGGTAGCGCTCGAGGGCAATGGCGGCGACGTTGAAGACCAGCTCAACGTCCCAGCCCACGTCGGCAAACCGCAAGGCTCGCCGGTGAAAGGCTTTTGCGTCGCGGTAGCTTTCCTCAAACATTGCGCTTGCGCCGGCTGCCGCTGTTGCGTTGTTGGCTTCCATAGCTTGGCGGTTTTGCGCTTACGCAATAAGGTATTCCTCAACGGGCTTTCCCTCTTCGAGCGCGTCGAGCACTTCGTCGAGCTTGTCCTCCGTCATTTCGCCGTACCAGTAGTTGTTGGGCTGAATGACTACCACAGGCCCTTGGCTGCATACGCTGAAGCAGGCGGTGGTGGTAACTACGGCGTTGATACCCCTGTCCGAGCATTCTTCGGTCAGGTGCTGCACCAGCGATGCTGCGCCTTGCTTGCTGCAAAATCCTTGCGCGTCCCCTGCAACCCGGTAGGAGTTGCACACCAAAATGGTGAAATCAGGTTTTTTCATGAGATAGATTTTTATGATGTTAAAAAAAAAGAAAGATTAAAATAGACAGCTATCCGCATCCGCCGCCCGTTCCGCGGCACGATTCGCCGCAGCGGGTATATTCGCTGCGGCATAGCGTTTTTAGCGGCAGGTTGAGGTACACGGCGTCCAGCCCGGCGTCGATAAGCCCGCTCATCTGCACTACCCGAATGCCGTTTTGCTGCAAGACTTTCATGGGGTTTTCGCCCACGCCGGCCACCAGAATGGCTTGGCAGTCCACCAGCGTTCGGGCGGCGAGCTCCTTCCAGCGCTCCATGCCGGTACCTTCCGGCGGCGTTGTGCGGGTTTCCACAAAGTGGTACCCGTTGCTCGACTGCTCAAAAACGTACACCTTGCGGGCTTCCCCCAGGTGGAGGTTTACCAGCAAGCCCTCGTTGCTTGCCACGGCAACCCTTGTGCGCCCCTTGCCCTTGTTGACGACCACTGTGGAGAATTGCCCAATCAGGCTCAGCGCCTCCGGGCTGTCGCGCCCCAGCAGCCCGGCGGCGTCGGCGCGGCAGCGGGCGCAGTGCGCCATGGGCTTGATGTAGGGCGCGATGCTCGCCTTGAGGAGCATCATTTTTTCCTTTGAAGGCTCCGGCAGGTGCTCAAAGTCCGTATTTTCGGCGGGGTACATGGGGATGCAGTTCATGGCGTCCGCCCCCAGCGCGGCGACTTTTTGGGCAATTTCTTCCACCTCGTCGTCGTTTACGCCCGTGCACACCACCGTGTTTATCTTGACAACGAGGCCTTTTTCTTTCAGCTTTGGGATGCAGCGGAGCTGCTGCTCCATGAGCGCGCTACCGGCTTCTTCGCCGCGGTACACGCGCCTGCCGTAGCGCACCCAGCGGTAGAGCCGCGCCAGCGTTTTGCGCCGCAGCGAGTTGACGGTGATGGTGAGGTGCGAAACGCCGAGGTCGGCTATTTCGTCGATGCAGGGATACAAGTCCAGCCCGTTGGTGGAGAGGCAGCATATTTTGTCGGGAAATTCCTGCCGGACAATCCTCAGCATTTGCAGAGCTTCCTCCGGGTTGGCAAACAGGTCGCCCGGCCCGGCAATGCCCACAACGCTGATGTTGGGCATTTTTTTCTCCAGCGCTTTCAGGTACAGCGCCGCCTGCGCCGGAGAGAGCACCGTGCTTGTTACGCCCGGCCGGCTTTCGTTGCAGCAGTCGTACTTTCGGTTGCAGTAGCTGCACTGCACGTTGCACTTGGGGGCAACCGGCAGGTGCACCCGCGCGTAGGTGCGCCGGGCTTCCTCCTCAAAGCAGGGATGTTTGAATGGCTTTTTCATAGCTTACATGTATTTATACCCTACGGGCGATTTGCGCTGCCGGTCGTCCAGCAGCGCGTTTACAGCTTGCTCAAAGAGGATGGTTGTCCCCTCGTAGCCCAGCAGCCGGCAGCGCTGCGCCCCTATGCGGTCGTGGATGGGGAAGCCCACGCGAACAATCGGGACGTCCAGCCGGCGGGCAATGTAGTAGCCCTTGCTGTTGCCTATCAGGAGGTCGGGGCGAACGCCCGCCGCCTGTAGCGTTGCCTCCATTTGCTCAAACGTCATGCCTTGCCCCACCGCCATCTCCTCCGGGTACGTCTCGCCGAGCGTTTCGCGGAGCGTTTCTTGCAGCTTGCCGCTTTCGCCGCCGGTGGCGCAGAGCACGGGCTTGATACCCACCTCAACGGCAAAGGCAACGAGGGCAACCGCCAAATCCTCCTCGCCGTAGATGACGGCTTTTTTCATGGAGACGTACTTGTGCCCGTCAGCGTAGAGGTCGAGCAGCCGGCTGCGCTGCCGACGGTACTTTTCGGGGACGGGCTTGCCCGACAGCTGCGCCAGCAGCCGAAGCAGCTTGTCCGTTTCCCCCACCCCAACGGGCAGCCCCGTGCGGCGGCACGCCACGCCAAACGCGCCTTGGAGGTACTCGCCCGCCGACTGCACGGCAACGTTCCTTCTCACCCGTCCGCTGCGCCCGCCTGCGTTGAGGATGTAGCCCAGCTCAACGGAGGCGGATGCGCAGGCGCAGCTTCGTATGGCCTCCAGCGGCGTTCCTCCCTCGGGGATGCGCCGGTAGGCGCCCCACGAGCCGCCGTCGAGCGTGTCGGAGTAGTCGGGGAAAACGACGGCGCTAACGCCCCAGTCGGCGAGGATTTCCTTCAGGTGCCGGATGTCCTCCGGCGAAACAAAGCTGCAAAACAGGTTGATGTGCCTGCCCGCCGCCTTGCCGCCGCGCCCGTTGGCGAGCGCCTTCACGGCGGCGCACACCGCCTCGTGGAAGCCCTCGCAGTGCGTGCCCTGATAGCTTGGCGTGGAGGCAAACAGCATTTCGGGGAGGCCGACCTCGCCCCGGTGCGCCGCCCGATACTCGCCGATGAGCCGCTGCACGTCTTCGCCGATGGTTTCGCTCAGGCAGGTGCTCGCAATGGCGATTACCTTGGGGCGGTACTGGCTGATGATGTTGTCGATGCCGACGCTAAAGTTTCGCCCACCGCCAAAGATGGTCGCCTCCTCGCCGAGGCTTGAGGAGGCAACGTCCACCGGCTCGCGGAAGTGGCTAATGAGGTACCGCCGGATGTACGTAGCGCAGCCCTGCGAGCCGTGCAGCATGGGCAGCGCACCCTCAAT
Organism: Prevotellaceae bacterium; assembly: GCA_031290835.1. Lineage (GTDB taxonomy): Bacteria > Bacteroidota > Bacteroidia > Bacteroidales > UBA932 > JAITMY01. Next base: position 7,204 of record JAISLN010000127.1, on the reverse strand, counting down.
GCCCTTAAAGGCCACGCAGGCGCCCAGCGGAGCGCACTGCTTGCACGCATTTACGGAGGTCATATTGTCTGAGCTTTGATTTGTATGATTTTTTTGGTTCTCCTAATTTTTTCGCAATATGCTATCAACCATTGTCTTAAATTTGATTTGTATGATTTTTTTATTTTCCTGATTTTTTTTCGCAATATGCTATCAATCAGCTATAAAATCAAAAAAATCACAGCTCAGACCTCACCAGCTTCCACACGGGGCAGCACACCGTTTCGTGCACCTCCCGGGCAAAGTTGAGCATCCCCTCGTAGCCTGCCAGGGCGAGCTTTCGCTCGTGGTTGTGGTCGCAAAACCCGATGCCCAGCTTGTAGGCGATAGGCCGCTCCTTTACGCCGCCTATGAAGAGGTCTGCGCCGGTTTGCCGGACAAGCTCCGAGAGCTCCACCGGGTTGGAGTCGTCCACCATGATGCAGCCGTCGTCGCAGATGGCCTTCAGGAGGCGGTAGTCCTCCGTGTTGCCCGTTTGCGTGCCGGCAATGACGGTTTTTACGCCTATCAGCCGCAGGGCTTTCACCAGCGAAATGGCCTTGAAGGCGCCGCCTACGTAGATGGCAGCCCGCCTGCCCTGCAGGGCTTTGCGGTAGGGCTCGAGGGCGGGGAGCAGCTGGCCGAGCTCCTCCCGCACCAAGCGGCGCGCCTTCTCCATGATTGCTTCGCGCCCGAAAAACTTGGCCACCTCGTACAGCGCCTCCGACATATCTTCTATCCCAAAGTACGAAACCTTTATGAAGGGAATTCCGTACTTCGCCTTCATCAGCTTGGCGAGGTGCAGCATGGAGCCGGAGCACTGCACCACGTTGAGCGCCGCCCGGTGCGCGTTGCGGACGTCGGCCACCCGCCCGTCGCCGGTGAGCGAGGCGAGTATGCCTACGCCTATCCGCCGGTAGTAGCCCGTGAGCATCCAGAGTTCGCCGGCCAGGTTGAAGTCGCCCAAGATGTTGATGCTGTAGGGCGGCAGCTCCTTGCTGTTGTCCGTTCCTATCAGGGTTGCCATGGCGTCGCAGGCCACCTTGTAGCCGTCCTTCTTGCTGCCCTGAAAGCCCTCCGCCATGACGGGAATCACGGGAATGCCCTTTTGCCGCTCCACCCGGCGGCAAACCGCCTGCACGTCGTCGCCAATAACGCCCACAATGCAGGTGGCGTAAACAAAGGCGGCTTGTGGACGGTACTTGTCGATGAGCTCCGTGAGCGCTTGGTAGAGCTTTTGCTCGCCGCCAAACACCACGTGCCGCTCGCGCAGGTCGGTGGAGAAGCAGCTGCGGTGCAGCTCCGGCCCCGACGATAGGGCGCCGCGTATGTCCCACGTGTACGCGGCGCAGCCTATGGGGCCGTGCACCAAGTGCAGCGCGTCGGCTATGGGGTAGAGCACCACGCGCGAGCCGCAAAACACGCAGGCGCGCTGGCTCACGGAGCCTGCCAAGCTTGGCTTGCCGCCAACTAGGTCAAAGTCGTCCCTGCCCTTGGTGAGGATTTGAGCCTCCCGCTCCCGAATAAAGCCGGACATACGCTTGAGCTGCGCTACATTTGGAGCTCTACTTTCTCCTCCGCGCACGTCCGGTCGGTGTGGTCCAAGACCTTGTCGAGGATTTTAATCGCGAGGTTGGTGGCGCCCACGTAGCCGGTGTGGGGAAAAAAGTTGTGCCCCGGGCGGTCAACGATGGGAAATCCCAGCCGGACGAAGGGGATATTTTCGTCGCGGGCAATGTACTTTCCGTAGGTGTTGCCGATGAGCAAGTCCACCGGCTCCTGCTTTATCCACTGGTGGAGCTGAAACATGTCGGCGCGCTCGCCGCTCTTGTAGCGGGCTTCGGGCGCCTGCTCCGCCAACAGCGCCTGCATGGATTCGTCGAAGTGCTTCCCCGGCGTACCCGTTACGATGTACGCGGGCTTCATGTCCAGCGTGAGGAGAAACTCCGTGAGCGGTATCAGCGTGTCGGGGTCGCCAAACAGGGCAACGCGCTTGCCGTAGAAGTACTTGGAGTTGTCGGCAATGAGGTCAACCAGCCGGCCGCGCTCTTCGGTGAGCTCGTCGGGCACGGGGACGTTGGCGTGGCGGCTTAGCGAGGTGATGAAGCGGTCGGTGGCCTTTAGCCCGATGGGAATTTCCACCACCTCAAACTTCACCTTACACTTGTTTTCGAGCTTTACGCAGGCATCCTCGGTGGAGTACGCGCCCAGCCCGATGCTGAACTTGCTGTCGCCTGTGGCCGCCATGTCGCTGAGGCTTACGCCGCCCTTGGGGTACATCTCAAACTTTCCCGTCAGCGGAGCGTCGAGCACGCCCGACATGTCGGGGAAGAGGATAGTGCGGGCCTCCATCACGCGGGCAATGCGCTTGATTTCGCGCATGTCCGAGGGCTCCATCCAGCCGGCAACGAGGTTCACCACGTTCCGCTTTTTGGGCGTTGCCGCAGAGAAAAACTTGACGAACGAGCTCACCTGGCTCGAGTAGCCCGTGATGTGCGTCCCCACGTAGCTTGGCGTGTTGCAGAAGATGACCTTTTTCCCCTCCGGAACTTTCCCGTCCTCGTGGGCTTTTGAAACAATTTGCGTGAGGTCGTCGCCTATGGTTTCGCTCAGGCAGGTGGTGTGAACGGCAATCACGTCCGGCTCGTAAACGGTAAAGATGGTTTCTATGGCCGCCACTAGGTTGGACGACCCGCCAAACACCGACGACCCTTCGGAGAAGGAGCTGGTAGCCGCCATCACCGGCTCCTTGAAGTGCCGCGTTAGCGCGCTCCTGTGGTAGGAGCAGCACCCCTGCGAGCCGTGGCTGTGCGGCAGGCAGCCGTGCAGCCCCAGCGCGGCGTACATGGCGCCCACCGGTTGGCAGGTCTTGGATGGATTAATGGTTAGCGCTTTACGCTCTACTTCTTGGGCTGTTGTATGTCTTAGTAGCATTTTTTTTTATGGTTTAGTGTATTTGCTTGCTTAGTAAACGTATGTTGCCTCCACAAAGTCTTCGCTTTCCCACGGCGCCTTTACTTCTTTCCATATCGTTGCGCCCACCATCATTTCTATGTCTTTGTAAAAGTTGATGGCGCCCCTAAAGCCTGCGTAGGGGCCGCCTACGTCGTAGTTGTGGAGCTGCTTTAGGGGGATACCCATTTTCTGAACGCAGAATTTCTCCTTTATGCCGGCGCAGAACACGTCGGGGTGGTACTTCTCCACGAGCTTTTCCATTTCGTAGTGGCTCAGGTCGTCAATCACGAGCATGCCCTTTTCCATTTGGCTCATCAGCCCGTGGTATTCGTTAAACTCCATTCCGTCGGCCTCCAGCGCCTTAAGCTCCTCTTCGGTTTTGCGGGGGCGGTAGCGGGTAGCGTCGCGCGACACCGTTATCTCCTCAATGTTGCGGCTGTCGGCGTCTATCTGTATGGAGGGGATAACGCGGCGGCCCTCGTAGTCATCGCGGTGCCCGAACTCGTACCCCGCGGCAACGGTGGTCATGCCCAGCTCCTCAAACAGGTCTTGGTAGTGGTGCGCCCGCGAGCCGCCCACAAACAGCATGGCCAGCTTTCCGGCGGTGCGCCTGCGGGCTTTCTCCCGTGCGGCGTCCACCGCCGCCATTTCCTCCGCAATTACGGCCTCCACGCGGTCGGTCAGCTCCTGCTCCCCAAAGTACTGCGCAATTTTGCGCAGCATTTTTGCCGTAGAGCGCGCGCCAATGGGCTGCACCTTTATCCAGGGGATGCCAAACGCTGTTTCCATCATTTCGGCCACGTAGTTGATGGAGCGGTGGCACATCACCATGTTGAGGTCGGCGGTGTGCGCGTTCTCAAACTTTTGGATGGTAGAGTTGCCGCTAAAGGAGGCGAGCAGGTTGACGCCGCACTTTTCAAAAATGCGCTCCAGCTCAAAGGCGTCGCCGCCAATGTTGTACTCTCCCAGCAGGTTCACGCGGTACTTGAGCGAGCCCCGCACCTCGTCGTCGCGCCCGATGAGGTTTTTGAACAGCCCGTTGTTGGCAATGTGGTGCCCCGCCGACTGCGACACGCCCCGGTACCCCTCGCACGAAAACCCGAAGATGTTGATACCGCCACCGATTTCCTCCATCATGTGGCGGGCTACGCGGTGCACGTCGTCGCCTATCAGCCCCACCGGGCAGGTGGAGAAGATGGCAATGGCCTTGGGGTGAAACAGCGCGTACGCTTCGCGGATGGCCTGCTTGAGCTTCTCCTCCCCGCCAAACACGATGTTGGAGTCCTGCATGTCGGTCGAAAAGCAGTAGGGAATAAAGTTGGCGTCGCTATCGCTCGTCGGGCGGGTTTGGTTGCGCCGCGTAAGCCACGAGTAAAAGCCGCACCCAATGGGGCCGTGCGTAATGTTTACAATGTCGCGCGTAGGCCCCAGCACCACGCCCTTGCAGCCGGCGTAGGTGCAGCCGCGCTGCGTAATAATGCCCGGAATGGTGCGCACGTTGGCCTGTATTTCGGGCGGCGTGCTGGGGTCGCTTAGCACAATGCCCCGAGCCCTTTTCTTGGCCACCTTTTTCGGATACTTGGCCACCACCTCGTCCCGAAACTCTTGCAGCTCGGCGGTGAGGGTATCCGCGTCTTTCAGCTTGTCTTTTTCGTCAATCATCGTTTTTACAAATTTTTACGTTAGCTAATCCAGCGAAGCGTCCCCCGCAACGCCCGAGTGCACGGTGTACGAGTCCAGGGTGTTCACCACAAAAATTTTCCCATCGCCGCTCTTTCCCGTTTGGTTGGCCTTGATGAGAGTTTCCACCGCCAGCTCCTTTTTTTCGTCGGTCACCACCAGCGTAATCATCCGCTTCGACTTCAGGCTTGGCATGGCCGGCACGTACTCGAGCAGGTCTTCCGTATCCTTGGGCGAAAGCGAAGCCGCCTTGAGGCGCTCCATGTCGCCGTGACCCTTGCCCCGACCCAGCACCGGCATGGCGGTGAACGACGGCAGCCCCGCGGCCGCCAGCGCTTGCTTCGTATCGCTCATTTTGGCGATGCGTATAATGGCTAATATCAGCTTCATTGCTTGCGTGTTTTTTTTTTAAGGGTTAACTTTTTCTTCCGCTTGATATGGTGTAGGTCTCCTCCACGGGGGTAACGAATATTTTCCCGTCGCCGGCCTGCCCCTTGGCGCCCGTGCGGGCGGACGTCATAATCGTTTCCACCACAAAATCCTTATCCTTATCGTCAATCACGATAATCAGGAGATCCTTGGGCAGCTCGTCGTAGGTCACATTGCCCACCTTTAGCCCCCGCTGCTTGCCGCGCCCAAAGACCGACAGCTTCGTTACCGCCGGAAAGCCCGCGTTGAACAAATCCTTCATCACCACCGGAGATTTTTCCGGGCGAACAATAGCTCTTATCAGTAGCATAATTTTATCCTCCTATTTTTGCGTTAGTTCAGTATTCCAAAGCCCACCAGCAAATCCTCCAGCTCCTGCATGGAGAGCGGGGTAGGGATGACCTGCATCGTGTTGGCGTCAATTTTTTGGGCAAGGGCGCGGTACTCGTTGGCCTGCGGGTGCTCGGGGGCGTGGTCTATCACAGTTTTGCGGTTTATTTCCGCGTGCTGCACCATGTTGTCGCGCGGCACAAAGTGAATCATCTGCGTGCCCAGCCGCTTGGCAAACTCCTGAATCATGTTGGCCTCGTTGTCCACCTTGCGCGAGTTGCAGATCAGCCCGCCCAGCCTCACGTCGCCCACCTTGCCGAACTTGGAGATAGACTTGCAGATGTTGTTGGCGGCGTACATGGCCATCATTTCGCCCGAGCAAACGATGTACACCTCCTGCGCCTTGCCGTCGCGGATAGGCATGGCAAACCCGCCGCACACCACGTCGCCCAGCACGTCGTAAAACACGTAGTCGAGCTTTTTGTCTTCGTCATACGCCCCCAGCTGCTCCAGCAGGTTGATGGACGTAATAATGCCGCGTCCGGCGCACCCCACGCCCGGCTCGGGGCCGCCCGACTCCACGCAGCTCGTATTTTGGAAGCCCTTCTTCATCACGTCCTCCAGCTCCACGTCTTCGCCCTCGTCGCGGAGCGTATCGAGCACCGTTTTTTGCGCCAGACCGTGCAGCAGCAGGCGCGTAGAATCGGCCTTTGGGTCGCAGCCCACCACCATGACGTTTTTGCCCATCTCGGCCAAGCCGGCCACCGTGTTTTGGGTAGTGGTGGACTTACCTATGCCACCTTTCCCGTAAATAGCGATTTTTCGCATAGCAATTTAAGTTTTGTTTTAGATAAAAAAATTCGTTTTATGGAGACAATCACAAATCATAATACCAAAATCTGTGCCTGAAAGCGGGAAAAAGGCGCAAAACCGTTATTTTTTAAATTTATAACGACCTTAACCCCTTAAGCAATAGCGATATAATTTTTCCCAAAAAAAATCCCCCCAAAACCCTACCCCTCCAAAACCCTACAAAAATGTAGGAAAAAACGGGGAAAAATACCAAAATGTAGGAAATTGCCCTGCTGCTACTCCCTCCAAAAATCAGCGCGAGCGTTAATCACGGGAAAAAGCATGCGGCGCCAAGTCCCGCAGGGACGGCACTTTATTAACCGTAGGCATTAGCCTACGGCAATGGCACGAGCAATCTCTCCTCACGGGCAGTCCCGCAGGGTGGTAGGGTGGTCAGACCTGCGCCATTTTTCTGCTCATTTTGTGCCGAAATCAGCTGCCTCAATAACCTCATTTCTCAAACAAAAACAACCTCGGCAGCCACGAAATACGCCACCTACACCCAACCTCCATTAACCTCATTGAGCAATGCTGCGAGCGAACAATGAGGTAATGAGGTTACTGTTTACATCATACACTTTTGCTACTGAGGTGGTTTTGTTTGAGAAATTAGGTGAAAATGAGGTTTTCGCCACCATCTTTACAGCCGTGCGCAGCATCGTTGGCGGCATGTTGACAGCTAAATTTTCTAAAAATTGCGTGCAATCAAAAATTTAGCGCTACCTTTATCGTTGTGAAAAAAACGTCTATCCTTTTAGTTTTGGCTTATGGGTAATAGCATGCAGCCCATTTTTTGTAGCTCCAAAATACCGCCTTGCGCCTCAAGTTGGGTCGGTATGGTAGGGGCGCCGTTTGGGCGCCCCCTCACTAACAGCACACACACACACACACACACACACACACACACACACACACACACACACACACACACACACACACA
>JAISLN010000126.1 GCA_031290835.1 Prevotellaceae bacterium | reverse complement strand
GCAGTATGTTAAGTTAACCGTCGCCGGCAGCTATTTCAGCTTTCGGCGTGCGCCTTGTCGTTGCTCCTTTCGTTGAGCGCTTGCTTGTAGTAAACGATGCTCCACTCGCCCTTTTCGTTTTCCACCAGCGCCGTCATCGACTCCACCCAGTCGCCGGAGTTGAGGTAGTGAATTTCGGCGTAGCGCTTGTTTTCTGCGCGGTGGATGTGCCCGCAGATAATTCCCTGACAGCGCTTTACTCGCGCCAAGTCCACCAGCGACTTTTCGTAGTCGGAGATGTAGGACACCGCCGATTTCACCTTATTCTTGATAGCCTGCGCAAACGAGTAGTAGGATTTTCCCCTCATTTTGCGGTAGCGGTTGTAGTACTTGTTGATGTGCAGCAGCAGGGTGTAGCCCACGTCGCCCAGCTTGGAGAGCCACTGTATGTGCGAGGTAACGCTGTCGAACACGTCGCCGTGCGTTACGTAGTAGCGCGTTTCGCCGCGCTGGTGGACAAAGTCTTTCACGATTTTCAGGTTGTGGAAGGTTACCGGCGTCAGGTGGTCGAGGAAATCGTCGTGGTTGCCGCGCACGTACACGACTTCCGTGCCGAAGTTTTCCATCATCTTTAGGATGACCCTGAAGAAGAGGGTGTGCTTCTTTTTCCACGTTTTGTGCGATTTTTTTTGCAGCTGCCAGCCGTCAATAATATCGCCGTTTAGTATCAGCCTATCGCAGTCGATGGACATGAGGAATTTGGAGGCCTCTATCGACCTCGAAAAGGACGTACCCAAGTGAACGTCCGAAATGACAACGGTGGGGTAGTATGTTCTGTTCATAGCCGCAAGTGAAATGTTACTTGCAGCAAAGCTGCGAATTTATTGTTGCCGTGCGGTAAAGAAACGGGTACGATTGCGTTACGTGTACTTTCTACCAAAGCGTCAAACAGGCTACTATTATCTTATCCCAAAATCTCCAGCCGCCAATAGAAAATTATACTTGTAATTTTCTAACAACAAGATAGATACATCGTATTAATTCATCAAAAACAGGTGCTTTTTCGATGAATTAATGCTCCTAATGGTAGGGTGTGCAAACCTGCGTAATTTTCCGCTGATTTTTGCCCAAATAATTGCATCAATAATCTCATTTTCAAATTTCTACGAAATGATTTTCGGAAGAAAAGTTTCGTGCTTTCTGAACAGCCTACCCTGCGGGATGCAAAGACGCTGAGGACGTTAGCCAACCTTTTTTCTTAACTTGACGGCATTGGGTCAACGACCTGCGGTTATGAAAATTACGTCCTTTCGGGACTTTTCAAAGTAGAGTAAAGTCCGGCAGGATAGGTATCGCGACAATTTGAAATGCACCCAATTCCCAAGCTTTGCATATACGCAAAAAAAATTTACCTTTGTGCAAAAGGTTTTTGCGGCCAAGCCAAAACCTTTTTGCCACGCCCACGATGAATTGTTGCCAACCCCACTTACAGCGGGGGCTTGAGCGGCTGATGGAAAACAGAAAAGCCGCGCGCTTCTTCATCGCTACGTTTCTTACTCTTAATCCTTAGCTCAAAAAAAACATGAACGAAGAAAAAAACAGCCCAATAACGGCGAGCAGCCCGATAACGCGCAAAAAATTTTTGCGCGTTTGCGGTGCGATTGCTGCCGGAGGAGCTGTTGCGGCGGTGTCGGGAACGCTGATGCGGCGGGCGCTGACCTCGCCGGGCGGCGGTGCGCCGAGCGGCAGCGTAGCGGCGGCGGCGGACGGGCTGCGCCGGGCGCAAGGCGAGGCGTTTGCATCGCCCTACCGGCTGGTAGCCGCCTTTGCCACCGAGCAAGCGGTGGAGAGCCTTGCGCTGCGGGGCGACGAGCTGTACGTGGCGGCGGCAAACGACGTTGCTGCCTACGACCGCTACGGTACGCTGCTTCGCCGCTTTGCCGCAGACGAGCCTGTGCGCGATATGGCCGTTGCCGATGATGGTATTTACCTGCTGCACCCCAACAGGGTGAGCGTGTACTCGCCAAGCGGCGAGCGGCTGCGCAGCTGGGAGGCGTGCAGCGACCTGTCCGACTACTGCTCGCTGGCGCTGGCGGCGGGTTGCGTGTTTGCTACCGACGTGAGAAACAAAAATATTTGCAAATATACCGCCGAAGGAAATTTTGTGAAGTTCATCGACAGCCCCAACGGCTTTGTCATCCCAAGCTATACGTTTGGGATTGAGAACGTTGGCGGCGAGCTGTACTGCTCCAACCCGGGCAGGCATCAGGTGGAGCGCTACACGGTTGAGGGCGAATATCTCGGCGCGTTTGGCAGGCGGGGCGTTGCTCCCGGCATGTTTACCGGATGCTGCAACCCGGTGCACCTGTCGTGCACCCCCGGCGGCGACGTTGTTACCTCCGAAAAGGGCGACCCGCGCATCAGCTGCTACGGGCGCGACGGCGCGTTCAGAGGCGTACTGCTCGACGGCAAAATGCTGGGCGGCGGCAGAATTGCCTACGACGTAAAGGTGCAGGGCGATAAAATAGTGGTGGCGGGGAAAAAGAGGGTTGCCATCTTCCGCTACGACAGCACCCGAACGGCAAACACCGCCTGCGGCGGCTGCGGCGTTAGCTGCCCGCTGCGCGGATAAACATTCAAGCGTTGCAGGTTATGGAAAGTAAGATTGCCAACCCTATTTCGCGCAAAAAGTTTTTGCGGCTATTCGGCGCCATCGCTGCGGGCGCGGCGGCTGCGTCGGTTTCCGGCGTGCTGCTGCGGCGTTCGCTCACGGCGCAGCCGCGCTACTTTTGGCAGATAGACCCCGCCAAGTGCACCTGCTGCGGGCGCTGCGCCACCTCGTGCGTGCTGCCCGTTTCGGCGGTGAAGTGCCTCCACGCCAACCGCGTGTGCGGCTACTGCGACCTCTGCGGCGGCTACTACCGCACCAACGCCAAAGACCTCAACACGGCGGCCGAAAACCTGCGCTGCCCCACCGGCGCCATTGAGCGAAAGTTTGTTGAAGACCCCTACTTTGAGTACACCATCAACGAAAGCCTGTGCAACGGCTGCGGAAAATGCGCCAAAGGCTGCAACTCGTTTGGGAACGGCTCGCTCTACCTACAGGTAAAGCGGGAGCTGTGCAAAAACTGCAACGAGTGCAGCATTGCCAACGTATGCCCTTCGGGGGCTATCGCGCAGGTGGCCTACGACAAAGCGTACATGCTAAAAGACGGCTGACGCTGCCTATCCCCACTTATTGACCTGCTACTTATGCTGAACGCGGTGAAAAAAACGGTTACACACTCTACTCCCACTCTGCGAATATGGGCTGCGCTGCTGCTCCTTTTGCCCGCAGGGGCTGCCGATGCGCAGCGTTTTCCCAAGCCCGATTTTGAATCGGGATACACGTACCCGGAGCTGCGCTACGCCATCCCCAACGAAACGCTGTGGACGGCGGTGGACGTTGTTTTGCTGACGGCGCTAATGGGCGTAGTGGCGTGGGCGGTCATCCGGAAGCGAACGCGCGCGCCGGTGGTGGTTTCGTCCGTCATTTCGGTGGCGTACTTCGGTTTTTTTCGCAGCGGCTGCGTTTGCAGCATTGGCGCCATACAGAACGTGGCGCTGGCGCTCGCCGACAGCGCCTACGTCATGCCGCCGTCGGCGCTGCTGTTCTTCATTTTGCCCATCGTATTTGCCATTTTGCTGGGCAGGGTTTTTTGCGCGGGCGTATGCCCCATGGGGGCGCTGCAGGAGCTGGTCAACGTAAAAAGCTACCGCCTCTCCAAGGCGCTCACGGCTGCCCTGAGCGTCATCCCGTGGATTTACCTCATCCTTGCGGTGCTGTTTGCCGTTACGCGCAGCAGCTTCATCATTTGCCGCTTCGACCCGTTCATCGGCCTCTTCCGGCTGGGGGGCGACGTGGGGATGATTGTTTTTGGGGCGTTGCTGCTCGTTGCCGCCATCTTTACGGGGCGACCGTTTTGCCGCTTCCTTTGCCCCTACGGTGCGCTGCTGAGCCTCTTTGCCCGCGTGTCGGTGTGGAGGATAAAAATCACCCCCACCTGCATCAGCTGCGAGCTGTGCCACAACGCCTGCCCGGTGGACGCCATCCGCGCACCCTACGCCAACAAGGTAAAGGAGAGCCGGCTGCGCGGCGTAAAGCGGGTGCTGCTCTACCTGCTCCTGCTGCCGGCGCTTGCCGGCGCGGGCGCTCTCACGCTGCGCACGGCGAGCAACGCGCTAAGCCGCGTCAACAAGGACGTTCGCCTGTACGACATGGTGGCGCAAAACGAGGCCGCGCCGCAGGACGTGCAGCCGCCGGAGCTGGAGGCTTTTTACGGGCAGGGCGGAACGGTGGAGGAGCTGAGCCAACGCGCCGCCGCCATACAGGCCGACTTCAGGCGCTACGCCACCGCCGCCGGTGCGCTAATGGGGTTAGTCATCGGCTTTACGCTGACGGGCTTGTCGCTCAAGCGTACGCGAAAAACGTACGAAGTAAACGACGCCGCCTGCGTGAGCTGCGCCCGATGCTTTAGCTACTGCCCACAGGAGAGAACGTTTGCTAAACCTGATTTATCATGAAAAAGAAAATCTGTAGAAATATCGCTATCGTATCGGCTATCTTCATCGCAACTTTTTCGATAATGCTGATAACGAGCTATTTTCAGGTGAGAGGCTTTGACCCGCTACAGGCGGACGTGGTGGAAACGCTCAAGCAAATCAACGACGAAAATGCAGGCAACACCAAGCTTCAGGAGCAAATCCGGCAGCTCGACCTGCTGGCGCGGCGGGCGTACTTTGTGCGCATCGACCACCTCAGGGCGGGGGTGTACATACTTGTGGCCATGCTGGTGGTGTTTGTGGTGGCGCTGCGGCTCTACTTTACCGAAGAAAAAAGCCTGCCCGGCAAGAAGGTTGACCCCGTTGACGACTGGATGGAAAAAACGCTTGCCCGCAAGTACGTGGCGTGGATAGCGGGCGGGTTGGTTGCCGTGGCGCTGGCGTTTGCGCTGCTTTCCGCGCCGTTCTTTAAGGGCGGCACGACGGCTCCCGCAGCGCAGCCCTCCTCCGCCGCTTCCGCCGACGCCGCTGCGCCGCCCAACGACGCGGAGCGCGATGCAGCCCCAACGGGCGCGGAAGAAGAGGCAACAGCGGCAACAGCGGCAACAGCGGAAATAGCGGAAAGCGCAACAGCGAACTTGCCGGAAGCAACCGGCGAAAACCCCGAAGCGGCAAAGGGAGATTCCGCGCCGGCAAAAGCATCCGCCGAAGCCGCCGCGCCGAGGGCAGCGCACAGCGGCTTTCGCGGCAACAACTCCAACGCCGTTTCGCCTGCCCGCAACGTGCCCCTCAAGTGGAATCCCGCCACCGGCGAAAACATTGCGTGGGCAAGCGATATTCCCCGACAGGGCTTCAGCTCCCCGGTGATAACCGGCAACAGGGTTTTCATCACAGGCGCCGACGAGCAAGCCCGCGAGCTGTACTGCTACGACCTGACGACGGGCAAGCTGCTCTGGACGCTGGCGGCGAGCAACATTCCCGGCTCACCCTCCGCCATGCCCGAAACCACCGAAGACACGGGGCTTGCAGCCTCCACCGTAGCGACCAACGGCAGGCAGGTGTGCGCCATCTTTGCCTCCGGCGACCTGATTTGCGCCGACATGGAGGGCAAACGCCTCTGGGCAAAAAATCTCGGCGTGCCCCAAAACCACTACGGATACGCCTCGTCGCTGCTGGCGTTCGGCAATTCGCTCATCGTTCAGTACGACAACAGCGCCTCGCCAAGGGTGATGGCGCTGGACATGGCGACCGGCGCCGAGCGTTGGGTCAAAAACCGGACGGACAAAATCACGTGGAGCTCGCCCATCATAGCCTACGTCAACAATCAGCCGCAGCTGGTGCTGATGGGCAACCCCAGCATAACCGCCTACAACCCCGGCAGCGGAGAGCAGTATTGGCGGGTGGAAGGCTTGAACGGCGAAGTGGCCTCAAGCCCGTGCAGCGCAGCAGGGGTGGTGTTTGGCGCAAGCGAATACGCCGCGCTGATTGCCGTTAACGCCGTTACCGGCGAAACGCTGTGGACGGCAAACGATTTTCTCCCCGAAGTTTCCTCGCCGGTTGCCACCAAGGACAACGTTTTCCTTGCCACCAGCTACGGCGTGCTGGCGTGCTACGACGCCAAAACCGGCGAGCTGAAGCAGTCGCACGAGCTCAACACCGAGTTTTACTCCTCGCCCCTCATCGCCGAAGGCAAGCTGTACGTCTTTAGCAACAGCGGCAAAATGTTCATCTACTCCGCCAACCAGAGCTTAGACTTGCTAAGCTCGTTCGATACCGGACAAAAAACATTCGCCACCCCCGCCCTCACCGACGGCAAAATAGTGGTGCGCACCGAAAAAAGCATCTACTGCGCGGTTTTTAATTAGTGAATAGCGGGCAGCGTCATACATTGTATGACACTGCCCACGAAAGGGGCAGATACCATCAGGGTAGCTAAGGCAAAACCACCGGATGCTTAGGCAAAACCACGCGGAAGCCAAGGGAGTAGATCTCGTTGTGGTCGGGGGACCAGCCTCGGCGAGATTCGCCAGATCTTACATAGGTGCAATAGTAGGGGTATTCACAGCTGCCGCCGCGTGCTATGCGCTCAGTTCCGCTGGCGGGGCCTGTAGGATTAACACTACCCTCCACGATATTAGAAAAGTAACCATACCAGCCATAGCACCACTCCCAAACGTTCCCGCTCATGTCGTAAATACCCAGCTCATTTGGAGCTTTTAAACCTACCTCATAGGATGGATTACCACCCCTATTTCCCTCATGCCACGCCACCTCGTTTACCTGGTTGCTCCCGCTGAACTCGCAGCCGCCGGGACAATTCTTAGGCATGCTACCCCCGCGAGCCGCATACTCCCACTCCGCGTCCGTAGGCAGCCGGTAAGCCTTGCCGGTGAGATCGTTCAAAGCATTAATAAACGCCATAGCATCATTATACTCTACGTTATAAACCGGATACTTATTTCCTTTGCCGAACATAGAAGTAACCCCCGGTAGCATACTCCCCATCACCGCTGTCCACTCTTCCTGCGTTACCTCATACTGCCCTATCCAAAAATCAGAAACCGTAACGTTGCGGATGTTGGGGGATCCCACGTATTCCATAGCATACGTGCCCCCCTCAACCCATACCATCGGTAGAAAGCATACCGGAGAAGACTTGCAGCTGCTGCTCTGAAGACGACCTGCAACCTCCCATGCAACCTTATTCAGCTCAACAGGGGTCATCTCACCGGGAGCGCCGGTACGCTGGAACGTAAAATCGGCGCTGCACGACGTAAAATACTTGCTTGCAACATCTATGAGGTGCGCCGAATAATCCTGCGTAAGGTGCGTAAAGGAAAAGGTGGCGTTGCCCTCGCCCGCTTTTGCCTCCACAAGGCAAACCTTGCTCAACCCCTGCTCCTGCGCCCACTTGTAAATATTATTGCAGATATCCACATCGCCGGAGGCCCGCCGCAGCGCCTTGAGCTTGTTCTGAACAAAGTTCTGCCGCGTTACCGGCACGAGGTTGGGGTTGCCGCGCTTGAGCTCCTCGCCCACTATGTGCGCAAGCACATCGCCAAACATCCAGCTATCCACCCCTACCACCAGCACCGCCAGCGGCTGTCTGTCGGCGCCCTGCGCCTGCGCCGCTAGGAGCAGTAGCGCAAATAAAGAAATCATTGTTTTTTTCATCTTTTTGTTGTTTTTAGAATTAAAGAATTATCATCCCCGCCGTCATTCGCTCCCTGCCGTCATTCGCAGCCGTCATTCCGAGCGAAGCGAGGAATCTCCCCGCATCCCACCTGACCCTTGCGGCGATGGGCGCGATGGGCGGTCTGCGAGGAGGTTCCTCCACTCCGCGCGCTCGTGCCTCGCGCGCTCCGGTCGGAATGACGGCTGCGAGGGAGAAAATGACGGCTGCGAGTGTGGGAATGAAGTGGCAGGAAATGACAAAAAAAATCGCCCCATGCAAAAAAAACATGGTGCGGCTATGGCTGAATTGTGAAAAATATTTTGTATAATACGCGCCTGCGCGATTATTAGTGAATAACGTATAGTGAATAGTGAATAGTAAGCAGCGGCTAACGTAACTCGTTGAGCACTGTGTGTGTGTGTGTGTGTGTGTGTGTGTGTGTGTGTGTGTGTGTGTGTGTGTGTGTGTACGCGCGCACGTATAAGCTGTGATTTTTATGATTTGTAAATTCTGTAAATTCTGCAATTCTGTAAATCATCCCGGCATACGTTACGGCAAAGTGCAATGATATTCCTCCGCTTCGGTAGGAATGGCAGGTGCGGCGGTCGGCATGGCGGGACTGCGCGGGCAGTACGAAAAAATTCGTACCCGTTTTTATGCTGTTATAGCTCATTTGCATAGGTTCGTAAAGAAGCAAGCGCAAAGGTATAAAAAAGTTTTATCCGTGCAATTTTTTTTAGAAAAAAATCTACGGTTGTCCGGTACAAAGAGCGCAATCCGGCAAAAACGTCCCCTTGCCATTATGCGCCAAACCATGCCGAGCATAACGTTAGCTCTTAGCTGGTTCTGTCTCTTATCACCGTTTTGGGAGGGTTGCCGAACATGTCGTCCAGCAGCAGGTCTATGGGTTTTTCCTGCGTTACCGTGTTTACCAGAGTAAACTTCATGCTGCCCGTTGCGCGGCCTACCACGTACATGGGCGCCCGCTCTCGCGCTGCAATGCGGCGCAGCAGCGGCAGGTCTTCCTCGTGGAGCACCAGCCCCATGCGCTCTTGGCTTTCGTTTCCGGCAATTTCCTTTGCGCTTAGCGTGGGGTCGCCCAGCGGCAGCTTGCTCAGGTCAATTTCTCCGCCGGTAGCCTCCACCAGCTCCGAGAAGCAGTTGAGGTGCCCCCCCGCGCCGTGGTCGTGGATGGCTACAATGGGATTTTTTGCCCCCTCGCACAGGGCGCGAATGGCGTTATAGACGCGCTTTTGCATTTCGGGGTTGGAGCGCTGCACGGCGTTGAGCTCAATGCCGGTGGCAAATTCTCCGGTGGCTACGCTGCTCACCGCCCCGCCGCCCATGCCTATGCGGTAGTTGTCGCCGCCCAGGAGCACCACCACGTCGCCCGGCGTTGGTTTTTCCTTCAGGCAGTCGGCTTTTTTTCCGTAGCCCACGCCCCCCGCCATCATGACCACCTTGTCGTAGCCGTAGGTTTTGCCGTCGTGCTCCAGCTCAAAGGTGAGGAGGGAGCCGCAAATGAGCGGTTGGCCAAAATGGTTGCCAAAGTTGCTTGCGCCGTTCGAGGCCTTTATCAGAATGTCCTCCGGCGTTTGGTAGAGCCAGGGGCGCTCTTCGGCGTGCATTTCCGCGCTCTTTGGGTTGTTCGGTATGCGGGGGTAGGAAGTCATGTACACGGCCGTTCCCGCCAGCGGCATGGCGCCTTTTCCGCCCGCTATTCGGTCGCGTATTTCGCCGCCCGAGCCTGTGGCCGCGCCGTTGAACGGCTCCACCGTGGTGGGGAAGTTGTGCGTTTCGGCCTTTAGCGAAATGACCGTTTCTACGTCCCGCACGGCAAATAGGTCAGGCCTGTCGCCGGCTAAGGGCGCCAGCAGCTCCACCACGGGACCCTGAATAAAGGCGCAGTTGTCCTTGTAGGCGCTCAGCACGCGGTTGGGGTTTTTTTCCGTTGTTTTTTTGATGAGCGCAAAGAGCGTTGAGGGCATTTCCTGCCCGTCGATAATGAAGGTTCCGTTGAAGATTTTGTGGCGGCAGTGCTCGGAGTTGACCTGCGAAAAGCCAAAAATTTCGCTGTCGGTGAGCTTGCGGTTCAGCTTTTTGCTCAGCGCGTTGAGGTATCCCACCTCGTCCGGGCTAAGCGCCAAGCCCTCCTGCGCGTTGTACTGCTCCACGTTGTCCACGTAGCGAATGGGGTCGGGCGTGCGGTCAACGGCAAACACGTCCTGCGCCAGCCCCCGGTACAGCTCCTGCAGCATGGGGTCGAACGAAGCCTTTTTGCCGTCTGCCACGGGAAAAAACTCTTCGATGCGGCCGACGCCCTTCAGCCCCATGTTTTGGGTAATTTCCACCGCGTTTGTGCTCCACGGCGTAACCATTTCGCGGCGCGGCCCCACGTATGCCTGTTGGCTGCCGAGGGTAGCCGCCTCAACGTACTTTGCGCCGGAAAAAAGCCACTCCAGCTTTTCGATATCCTGCCCCGTGAGCGGGCTATCGACGCTCACCGCCAAAACGCTTGCCGACGACTGAAAAAAGAGAACCATGCTAATTAATTAAAAATGAATAATTAAGAATAAGTGTGCCGTATGAATTAATTTATATTTTTGGGAAAATGCCCATAAAAACAATTATTGAGAGCAAGTCCCTCAGGGACAGGGAAATTTTGAATTGCGCAAAGTTTGCAAACTATCGTGCGTAAGCCTAAGTCCCGCAGGGACGACACTTTATTAACCGTAGGCTTTAGCCTACGGCAGCTCGCTAAGTAATCCCCTCTCCACGCGGACAGTCCCGCAGGGACGGCACTTTACTAACCGTAGGCTTTAGCCTACGGTTAGCAAGGCGCCATCCCTGCGGGACTTGACCGATTTTACTGCGCAAAGCGAGGTCGCGAGCTAACGTTTGGTTTAAAATTCAAAATTTAAAATCTCACCGCTGACGTAGCTGGCTCATTAAATATAGTTAATCCAAGCTAAACATATAGCTAAGGTGTGCTAAAAATTGGCGCAAAGAGCTCCCCACTACGCCGGCGGTGGAGCTCCATATATAGCTGCACAGTAGCAAGGTAGCGAGGTAAAGGGGGAGGCGAGCTTTGAAAATTTTGCCGGTGCGTAACGAAATATTTACTTTCCTTATTTTACCTGTTGAAAACTTTATCATATCTTTGCACCCTATCTTTTTCTGCATCCGGCCATACGCCGATTTTTTCTTGCACCTTTGTACGGTGTGAGCGTGTGCGCCGCGGGGGCGAGAGGGCGAGAGGGCAAGAGGGCGAGCATGGGGAAGCGGCGCGGCGCCGCAGGGATGGCAGCTTAGCGCTGATACAGCCTTAAAATAATACAACTTTCTGTTTTGCTACCTATAAAAATCTAAGAGATGATACGGATGAAAAGCTATTTTTGGGCGCTGCTTGCCGGCCTTTTGCTCAGCGCGGGCACGGCAGCGGCGCAAACCGTTGCCTCCGGCGCCACAGGCGGATGCACGTGGGTGCTCACCGGCAGCGACCCCAGCTACACGCTCACCATTAGCAAAAGCAGCGACGGCAACGGGGTGATGGAAAATTACACCAACGCGACGTTCGTCGCTCCCTGGTACTACAACTACCGATCAAGCATCACATCGCTGGTGATAAATAGCGGGGTGACTGGTATCGGCAACAACGCCTTTCGCGACTGCGCCAACCTAACGTCCGTAACCATTCCGGCGGGCGTGACCAGCATTGGCAACGACGCCTTTCGCGACTGCGCCAACCTAACGTCCGTAACCATTCCGGCGGGCGTGACCACCATCGGCAGCAACGCCTTTGCCAAATGCCGCGGCCTAACGTCCGTAACCATTCCGGAGGGCGTGACCCACATCGGCAGCTACGCCTTTAATTTTTGCAGCGGCCTAACGTCCGTAACCATTCCGGAGGGCGTGACCAGCATCGACGCCGGCACCTTTTTCGAGTGCACCGGCCTAACGTCCGTAACCATTCCGGTGGGCGTGACCGGCATCGGCGGCTACGCCTTTCACGGATGCAGCGGCCTAACGTCCGTAACCATTCCGGAGGGCGTGACCTACATCGGCAGACTCGCTTTTCGCGACTGCAGCGCCCTAACGTCCGTAACCATTCCGGAGGGCGTGACCATCATCGATACCTCCACCTTTTCCGAATGCAGCAGCCTAACGTCCGTAAGCATTCCGGCAAGCGTGACCGCCATCTACTTCAGCGCCTTTTACTTATGCGGCGGCCTAACGTCCGTAACCATTCCGGAGAGCGTGACCTACATCGACGAGTACGCCTTTTCCGGATGCCGCGGCCTAACATCCGTAAGCATTCCGGCGGGCGTAACCAGCATCGGCAGCTTCGCCTTTAACTTATGCAGCGGCCTAAAGTCCGTAAGCATTCCGGCGGGCCTGACCAGCATCAGCGGCCACGCCTTTGACGGATGCACCGGCCTAACGTCCATAATCAACCACCGCCCGACGCCGCAAAGCATCACCGACAACGTTTTTGAGAGTGGGATAATAGGCAGCAAATGCACGCTGTTTGTGCCTGTGGGCTCGGTATCGGCGTACAGCAACGCCAACGGCTGGAAAGCATTTGAGCACATAAGCTCCCCACAGGACACCACGGACGAATGCACGTGGATGATCACCGGCAGCTACCCCAGCTACACGCTGACCATCGCCAAAAGCAGCGAGGGCAGCGGGGTGATGGAAGATTACGCCAGCCCGGATAGCGCTCCTTGGCACCCCTACCGAGCAAGCATCGCATCGCTGGCGATAGATAGCATGGTCAGCATCGGCAGCAACGCCTTTTCCGGATGCAGCGCCCTAACGTCCGTAAGCATTCCGGCGGGCGTGACCACCATCGGCAGCGACGCCTTTGCCGGATGCAGCGGCCTAACGTCCGTAACCATTCCGGCGGGCGTGACCACCATCGGCAGCTCCACCTTTTCCGGATGCAGCGGCCTAACGTCCGTAAGCATTCCGGCAAGCGTGACCACCATCGGCAGCTCCGCCTTTTCCGGATGCAGCGGCCTAACGTCCGTAACCATTCCGGCGGGCGTGACCACCATCGGCAGCGACGCCTTTGCCGGATGCAGCGGCCTAACGTCCGTAACCATTCCGGCGGGCGTGACCGGCATCGGCTACTCCGCCTTTTACGGATGCAGCGGCCTAACGTCCGTAACCATTCCGGCAAGCGTGACCGGCATCGGCAGCTACGCCTTTTCCGGATGCAGCGGCCTAACGTCCGTAATCAACTATCGAACAACGCCGCAAAGCATCAGCAGCAACGTTTTTCAGAGCATTGACCAAAGCAGCTGCAAGCTCTACGTGCCTATGAGCGCAATATCGGCGTACAGCAACGCCAACGTCTGGAGCAGCTTTGATAATATCGCCGGCTTTATATCGGGCACTACGGGCGGGTGCACATGGATGCTCACCTCCCTCACCGGCGAGAGCTCCGACAGCTACACGCTGACCATCAGCAAACGCGACGGCGGCAACGGGTCGATGGCAAATTACACCGGCGGGAGCACCGCTCCCTGGTACTCCTACCGAGCAAACATCACATCGCTGGTGATAGATAACGGCGTGGTCAACATCGGCGACAACGCCTTTTACGGATACAGCGCCCTAACGTCCGTAAGCATTCCGGCAAGCGTGACCAAGATCGGCAGCTCCACCTTTGCCGGATGCAGCGCCCTAACGTCCGTAAGCATTCCGGCAAGCGTGACCTTCATTAGCACCAACGCCTTTGACGGATGCAGCGGCCTAACGTCCGTAAACATTCCGGCAAGCGTGATCGACATCGGCAACTACGCTTTTCGCAACTGCAGCGCCCTAACGTCCGTAAACATTCCGGTGGGCGTGGCCACCATCGGCCCCTCCGCCTTTGACGGATGCAGCGGCCTAACGTCCGTAAGCATTCCGGCGGGCGTGACCACCATCCACAGCTCCACCTTTGCCGGATGCAGCGGCCTAACGTCCGTAACCATTCCGGCAAGCGTGACCACCATTGGCAGCTTCGCCTTTTCCGGATGCAGCGGCCTAACGTCCGTAATCAACTATCGAACAACGCCGCAAAGCATCAACAACAGCAACGTTTTTGCGGGTGTTGACAAAAGCAGCTGCAAGCTCTACGTGCCGATGAGCGCAGTATCGGCGTACAGCAGCACCTACGACTGGAACTACTTTGACAATATCTTCGGCTTTATATCGGGCACTACGGGCGGGTGCACATGGATGCTCTCCTCCCTCGCCGGCGAGAGCTCCGACAGCTACACGCTGGCCATCAGCAAAAGCGACGGCGGCAACGGGTCGATGGCAAGTTACACCAGCGCGAGCACCGCTCCCTGGTACTCCTACCGAGAAGGCATCACATCGCTGGTGATAGATAACGGCGTGGTCAGCATCGGCAACAACGCCTTTTCCCAGGGTCAACGCACATAAAGGCGATTCGAAAAAACGGGGTGGTTATCAACATGTTTTGAACAGCTGCCGTTGCGCTGTATTTTCTTTTTGCTAAAAACCAGCACGTTACCAACAATT
>JAISLN010000125.1 GCA_031290835.1 Prevotellaceae bacterium | reverse complement strand
AAAATATTTAGGCCTTTTCAAAATTCACAGAAAAGTAGTTAAAGGGCAAAGAAATACGAGATGCTTTTTGGAGAAATATTAGATATTGGCGTAATATGTAAAGTAAAATGTTTATCTTTGCGCCATAATTTAAAGCGTAAAGTAAGCATCGAAAATGAAACGAAGAATTATACTTGATGACCTGCAAACAAAACGCCGGTCGAAGCTTGGGCGTATTATTATACTTACCGGCGCCAGACAAACCGGTAAAACGACGATTGCACGCCATAGCTTCGCCGATTACGCCTATCTGGCAGTCGACGACCCGGTACAGTGCAGCAGCCTTCTGAAGCTTACCTCGCCGCAATGGCATGCGTTTTATCCTCATGCAGCGCTGGACGAAGTGCAAAAAAAGCCGGAGCTGATAGACAGTATTAAAGCAACGCATGATAGGTTTAATGATACACGCTATCTGTTGTTGGGTTCGAGCCAATTTTTGTTAATGGAAAAAGTAAAGGAAAGTTTAGCCGGTCGGTGCGTTATTCTGGAAATTTATCCGCTCATTTTGCCCGAGCTGACGACAAGGAACTTTGAAGACACTTTGAATCCTTCATTTTTTGTGCGATATGTAACCGGAGAACAGAATATGGGCATGATTTATCCCTCATTTACGTTGGACGATCAATATGTCACAAAAAAACAGGCCTACGATTTTTACCTGAACTATGGAGGCTATCCGGCAATAACTGATGAGGAATTGAGCGACGAGGAGCGCGACGAATGGTTGAGAATGTATGTGCGGACTTTTTTGGAGCGCGATATTCGTGATTTAGCCTCGTTTCGCGATTTGGAACCTTTTATGAAGCTGCAAAAATATATAGCGCATACTACCGGCGCTCTGGCAAATTATTCTTCCATTGCAAAAGAAACAGGCGTTAGCGTACCGACCGTGCAAAGGTACATACGATACATGGAAATTAGCTATCAGAGCGTTGTTTTGCCGGCATGGTATTCCAACCCGCTTAAAAAATTAGTAAAAGCGCCTAAAATACATTTTTTGGACAACGGTGTGTTGCGTGCAATATTGCACAAAAAAGGAACGCTAACGGGTAATGAATTTGAGAGCGCTATTGTTGCCGAAATTTATAAGCAGCTTAAAACGTACAGATTACCGCTTACTTGTTATCATCTTCGGACGCAGGATGGACGTGAAGTCGATTTACTTCTTGAGGCTGAAGATTATTATATTGTTATAGAAATAAAGATGACCGAAAACGTAAACCGTACCGATGCACGTCATTTACATGACTTACAGAGTATTTTGGACAAACCGATACGGCAGTCATTCATTCTGTCTAACGATGCGCAGATGCATCAATATGATGATAATATTGTAGCAATGCATGCCGCAGCGTTTTTGTGCTGAAACATCCAATTGTGACCGCACTGCGTTCACGATTCAACAGATTTCTAATTCAAATAAATGTGAATAGAATAAAATGAAAATCCTCATCTGCAGCGTTCAAAGAGGCCATAAACAAGTCGTTACAGAAAACCGTAAGTCACGAAAACAAAAAAGATACAGACACGCTGTTAGCCTTGAATTTTCAGCTCTACAATAGCGCAGCTTATAACCGAGCGTAGTATAGAATAGGGGGCGTCTAAGCATCCGGTGGCGAAACATATTTGTATAGCCCGCCAAGAATCTTAGCTATATATTGAGCTCATCGAATACACTTTCAAGTTTTTGATATTTATTCTATTTCCCCAAAATCGGAAGCTATCGTTCTTTCCGGCGGATTTTTTCCGTTCCATGGAGTACGAATATGCGCCGTTATCAATAAATACCTCTACCGAAGTTTTATCAATGATGATATCTGCCGTTATTTCCATGCTTGTCATATCTTCGGGGGAATAGAATACGCCGTTTACCTGATTGAAGTTCAGGTCGTACTTCAGCAGCTGTTGGCCGGCGAGATTCAGGCCTGCGTCGGTAGCGTGCGACAGCTGGAGCGTGAGCTGTATTCTCAGGCAATCGGTATTGCCGAGCGGACGAAGCAGCTCGTTGGCTTGTTCGGCGGTAAGGTTGTGCTTTTCGAGCAGGAGCGTTTGCAGCTTATCCGCTTCTTTTACGGGGTAGCTGAACAGCCGTAAGCCGTCTTTCGTACTTCGCAGGGTCAGCTCCGTAGGCAAAAGCATCTGGCTGTTGAACGGCATACCGGGGTGCGCTATTCGTCCCCAGCCTATCTGAATATGGCGTCCGTCGTCGGGCGGCAGGTTGGCGATGGTTTGAGCGGCATATAGCGAACCTGTCGTATAGCAATATTTTCCTGCCTGCGGCGTAAACTTTTTGCCGTCGAAGTCGCCAATCATGTAGGTACCCGAGGCCCCGTACATGACCCATTTTGTGAGCTTGCGGTCTCCGTCAACGGGCATCTCTATCAAGTCGGGGCACTCCCAAAAGCCGGTAATATGGCTTTCAAACGTCCAATCTTTCAGGTTGGGGGAGCTGTAAAACGAGTTGCCGTCTCTTTCGTTCAAGACCATCACCCACTCTTTGTTCGGCTCATACCAGAACACCTTCGGGTCGCGCGTGTCTTTGCTGTCCCATTTTGCTTTGGAGTCAACGACCGGATTGCCGTCGTACTTCGTCCACGTGCGTCCCCTGTCGAGGCTGTAGGCTATGCACTGCACCTGCTTTTCGGGGCTATCCGCCGTATAGACGGCAACCATAGCCGGCGTACTGCTGCGGTTGAAGCCGGCAGTATTGCTGTAATCAATAACCGTTGTACCCGAAAACATTGTTCCGAGTTCGTCGGGGTAGAGCGCTTCGGGCAGCTCACTCCAGCGAACGAGGTCGTTGCTAACGGCGTGCCCCCAGTGCATGTTGCCCCAATCGCGCTCGTAAGGATTGTGCTGGTAGAAGAGGTGATACTCGCCTTCGTAGTAAATCAATCCGTTAGGGTCGTTATGCCAGCCGCGACGAGGCGAAAAATGTAGCTGCGGACGGTTTGCTTCGCGGTACAAGCTGTCTTGACCGGCAATTTCATCCGCCTGATAAATAGCCTCAAGCCCGCTGTCGTCGCCAAGGTATGAAATTTTTACAGCTTTGTTTTTCAGCGCCGACACATCGCAAAAAACCCAGTAGTCGGCTTCGCCGGACGCCAAGCGAATGTCAAAGCTCCTTTCTTTCTTCCCGTCGATTTCGAAAGTCATCACCGAACGCTCTACCCGATGCGACACCGGAAAGTTGAGGTATCTCTTTGTGATTTTCAAAGAAATATCCCCTGCTTTAGCCTGCGCCGAAAATATCAAAACGACGCTAACAAGTAAAAGTAAAATTTTTTGCCCCATAGTATTAAAGTTTTTAGCGGTGTTCACCATCCATGACGTCGCCCGCAAAGGTAGCTATTTTTTTGTAGGCGTCGCGCCCGGAGCATTTTTTTGACGCCTCCCTCTTTGTCAATTTGCTTGGGAAAACAACGTATGGCGTTTTAATGAAAAACGATTTGCGCTGATGAGTAACACGGGTACAAGCAAGCATTGAGTTCGTTCCTCCGTCTGTTTTGCTGCAAAACAACTATTTTCAGTGTTACCATTTTTTGAGTAATTTTTGTGGCACATTTATGGCACAAAAATAATCAAACTGCACGATTTTTGTTCATTTTTGAACATAAAAAAAAGCCCCGCATTGCTGCAAGGCTTACTGTTGCTTGTATTTACTTGGTTTTTCATTTGGGTGGAAGATGGGGCTCGAACCCACGACCCTCAGAACCACAATCTGATGCTCTAACCAACTGAGCTACATCCACCATGTAAAAAAATGTGGGTGCAAAGATAAGTACTTTAAAACGAAAATCCAAATTTTTTTGTTACCTTTGCGGCTCCGCAGGCTGAAAGGCGTTTGTTCGCCATGGGACAGATGAGCTTGTTGAGCATAATTTTAAGGCAGATAAAAATGAAGAAAAACTTATTTATTTTTTTTGCGGCTGCTGCGGTGATGACAGCTTGCAGCGGCACACAGGAGAAAAACACGATGAACGAATTTAAAACCATACCTTTTGATGCCATACGTGAGAGCGCAACGAAGTTGGTATCGGACGGTTTTTTGATAACGGCCGGCAACGACAGCTCTTTTAACGTTATGACGGCAAGTTGGGGCGCCATAGGACACTTGTGGGGACGCGACGTGGCGCTTGTTTTTGTTCGCCCGCAGCGCTATACTTTCCAGTTTCTCCAGCGCGAGCAATACTTCACCCTCTCCTTTTTGCCGGAGCAGCATAGGGAGGCGCTCACCATTTGCGGCACGCTTTCGGGGCGCGATACCGACAAGGTGAAAAAAGCGGGGCTTACGCCCGTAACGCTGGCCGAAGGCAGGCTTACTTTTCAGCAAGCTTCAAAGGTGATTGTATGCCAAAAGCTGTACGGCGCCGACTTTATCAACCCCGCCGCATTTGCTGATACCACCATAGCCGCTAAGATTTACCCTCAAAAGGATTTTCATTATATGTTTGTAGGCGAAATTGTAGATGTGCTGGCAAAGTAAAGCCTCGCCGGCGGCATTGACTTTCGTTACGTATATTTTTAACCTTTAAATTTGTAGTATTATGTCCTTATTTAATTCTTCCAGCCCTGCGCTGAGCAACCAAGTATTCGAGGGGTCGCGCAACGCGTCGATAGCCACCGATTCCGTAATGACCGTTCGCGGCACTGTTCACAAAACGTTGCTTCTTCTTTTGCTGGCGGTGCTTGGCGCCAGCTACACGTGGCAGGTATTTGTCAATGCCGTCACCCCCGAAGTTGCCCCCAGCGCGGTAACGCCCTACATGGTAGGAGGGCTTATAGGCGGCTTGGTATTTGCGCTCATCGCCATATTCAACCCGCGCCGGTCGGTTTGGGCGGCGCCGCTGTACGCTGTGAGCGAAGGCTTGTGCCTTGGCGGGCTGTCCGCCATGTTCAACGCGCAGACAGACGGCATTGTGCTGCAAGCCATCGGGCTTACGATTGGCGTGCTGTTTGTGATGCTGCTGCTGTACCGCACGGGCGCCATCAAGGTTACCCACAAGCTGCGCAGCGGCATTATCATTGCCACCGCCTCCATTGCGCTGTTTTACGTGGCAACGTGGATAGCGAGCTTCTTTACTTCGGTAACATTTTTGCATGACGCTTCGCTGCTGAGCATTGGCATTAGCGTGTTTATAGTGATTGTTGCAGCGCTCAACTTCCTGCTTGATTTTGACTTTATTGACCGTGGTGCGCAAATGGCAGCGCCCAAGTACATGGAGTGGTACGGCGCATTTGGGCTTATGCTCACCTTAGTGTGGCTGTACTTGGAGATATTGAGGCTGCTGAGCAAGCTTAGCCGGAGGTAGCTGTGCGCTTTTGGGGGGCGACGGTTTAGTTTTTTTGGTTTTGAATGAGAAAAGAGCTACCTTTGCAGCCCTCAACAGGAGAATATTAAACTATTTTTTTGATTATATAAAATGAAAAAAGGAATTCACCCCGAGAACTACCGTCCGGTTGTATTTAAAGATTTGTCGGACGAAAGCATTGTAATTACCAAATCGACGGTAAATACGAAAGAAACCATCACCGTTGATGGCGTTGAGTACCCCTTGTATAAGGTCGAAATCTCAAGCTCATCGCACCCCTTCTACACCGGCAAAATGAAGCTGGTTGACACCGCCGGGCGTGTAGATAAGTTTATGAACCGCTACAAAAATCACAGGCCTGCCCCACAAGCGTAGCGTTTGCTTTAGCGTGTCTTTAATTTGCGTAAAAGAGTTTTCGAAGCCCTCGGAAGCTCTTTTTAGTTGAAAGTTGAAATGAGAAATGAGAAATGAGAATTGAGCAGTGAGCATGAAACCTACATATCTACTACCATCCTCCGGCGAAAGCGAAGAGTTTATCTCTGTTTTTGCCGAGGGCGATGAGCAAAATTTGCGCCAAGTAATGGTGCCGGAGCAGCTGCCTGTGCTTGCGCTGCGCAACTCGGTGCTGTTTCCCGGCGTGGTAATGCCCATCACCATTAGCCGCGATAAGTCGGTGCGGCTGGCGCGTACAGCCTACAACACCGACAAGAAGGTGGCAGCGGTGATGCAGCGCGACGCCAAGCAGGACGACCCTGCCTTTGATGATTTGCACAGGGTGGGCACGGCGGCAACCATACTCCGCCTGCTCGAAATGCCCGACGGCTCTACCACTATAATCCTGCAAGGTACGCGGCGTATAGCGCTGGACAGCATGGTTTCGGACGACCCGTTTTTTGTTGCCACCGTAAAGGTGCTGGAGGATATTGTACCGGCGGCGCCCAACGAAAACTACGACCTGATTATCGGCTCCATCCGCGACGTGTCGATGACCATCATAAAGCTGTCGCCGCACCTGGCGCCCGAAGCCGGATTTGCCGTAAAAAATATCGACAACAAGCAATTTCTCATCAACTACTTGGCCGTAAATACGGAGGTGAGCGGCGACGAAAAGCAAAAGCTGATAGAAATTGACAGCGTAGAGCAGCGAGCGTCGGCGTTGCTGGAGATATTGCTGCGCGAGCGGCAGGCGATGGAGCTCAAATCGGAAATTCAGCAAAAGGTGCACAAGGGAATTGATCAGCACAACCGCGAGTTCTTTTTGCACGAGCAGATGAAGGCTATTCAGGCGGAGCTGGGCGGAAACCCTGTGGAGCAGGAGGTGAAGCAGCTGCGCGAAAAAGCAAAAACCAAAAAGTGGAGCGATGAGGTGGCGGCAGTGTTTGAGCGCGAAGCCATCAAAGCCGAAAAAATGATGCAGCACAGCGGGGAATATCCGGTGCAGCTCAACTACCTGCAAACCTTGGTGGACTTGCCTTGGGGCGAATACAGCGAGGACAAGCTGGAGCTGGACGAAGCGCAAAAGGTGCTCGATGGCGACCACTATGGCTTGGAGGAGGTAAAGGAGCGCATACTTGAGCACCTTGCCGTGATTAAGCTCAAGGGCGACCTAAAATCGCCGATATTGTGCCTGTACGGGCCTCCCGGCGTGGGCAAAACGTCGCTCGGAAAGTCCGTTGCAAAAGCGTTGGGGCGGGAGTTTGGGCGAATATCCCTTGGCGGCCTGCACGACGAAGCCGAAATACGCGGGCATCGCAAAACATACATTGGCGCTATGCCGGGACGGGTTATCCAAACCATCAAAAAGTGCAAGAAGGGCAATCCGGTTATCATCCTTGACGAGGTGGACAAGGTGGGCAACGATTTTCGCGGAGACCCTTCAAGCGCCCTGCTCGAAGTGCTCGACCCCGAACAAAATGCTACTTTTTCCGACAACTTTCTGGAGGTAGATTACGACCTGTCGCACGTGCTGTTCATCACCACGGCCAACAACGTGTCCACCATTCACCCCGCGCTGCGCGACCGCATGGAGATGATAGAGGTCAGCGGCTATACGCAGGAAGAAAAGGTGGAGATAGTGAGGCGGCACCTGCTGCCGCGCCTCCTGAAAGATCACGGCGTGAAGCCGGAGCAGCTGCAAATTTCCGACAAGCTGGTAACGCATATCATAGAAAACTACACGCGCGAATCGGGGGTGAGGGGAGTAGAAAAGCAGCTCGCAAAAATTATCCGCCATACGGCAAAGTTTATTGCATCGAACAAGGAGTATTCGCCGCAGCTTACGCAACAGGCGCTGCGCGAAGCGTTGGGCGTGCCGAAGTTCATAAAGGACAAGGCGCTGGAAAACGCATTCACGGGAGTAGCGACGGGCCTGGCGTGGACGTCCAACGGCGGCGAAATTCTTTTTGTTGAGGCCAGCATCAGCAAAGGCAAGGGGCTTATCGCTACCACCGGCAGCTTGGGCGACGTGATGAAGGAGAGCGCCGTCATTGCGCTGGAGTACGTGCGGGCGCAGGCGGATTTTCTGAAAATTGACCCGAAAATGTTCACGGAGTACAACCTGCACATTCACGTTCCCGAAGGCGCTATCCCCAAAGATGGGCCATCGGCGGGGGTAACAATGGTAACTGCCATCGCTTCGGTGTTTACGGGGCGCAAGGTGCGCTGCGGGTTGGCTATGACGGGCGAGGCCACCCTGCGCGGAAAGGTGCTGCCCATAGGCGGCGTAAAGGAAAAAATACTCGCAGCAAAGCGCGCCGGCATTAACGATATTCTCCTGCCCGTTGAAAATAAAAAGGATATTGACGAAATAAAAAAAGAATACTTGCAGGGGCTTACCTTTACCTACGTTGATACCATCACGGATGTGCTGAAGGCTGCGCTGGAAAGCAAGGAATAAAAATTTTGAGTGGAGGGCGGAATTTTCTACCTCTGTGCTCCATAATTGCACAGAGAGCCACAGAGAAATACAGAGAAGAAAAATTTCTTATAAAGGGAGATTAAGCTCTGATGCGCTGCGGCTACTCGCTTCGTTTGGAATGACGGAGCACTTCAAAATGCGCTTTGTGCGCTCCGTTACGCGGTAGCGGTGGTCTATGCGTCGCCCTACTACCCACGCTATATCGCCGTTGGCGGAGCAAAGGAGCAGCTGTTTTCGCTTTTCAAAAAGGCTGAGCTTGGCGTCGGTAAAAAAGTCGCTCAGCTTTTTTTCGCCCGCCATACCGAGCGGCGTAAATCGGTCGCCCTGCCGCCAAGGGCGTAGCGTGAGCGGAAATTGCAGAGCGTCGTAGTCGAGCAGGGCAACGCTACTGCCGTAGCTTAGGAGGGTAGGGCGGTTGTCGAGAATTTCAAAGCAAAGCGTGGTATTCCCCAACGTCAGCTTGCGGGCGTTCAGGTTTTCTTCGGGCAGCTCCGTCGCTTGGGGCACGTTGTTGGGTGCTGCGCTTTCCGTTGCGGGTGCAGCGGTTGTAGCCGCTTCCTTTTCGTTTTTTGTTTCCTTTTCCTTTTCCTTTTCCTTTTCTTTGGGCGCAACAATCAGGCAGCTGCGGTCTTTTAGGAGAATATGCGTTGGCGAGTGGAATATTTTTCCGGAGATGCCGCCCAACGCAGCCGTCACGTCGCCTACGGTGGCGTCCGAAAAGCCGTACTCGTGCAGCAGCTCAAAAAGCCAAAAGCGGAGCTGAGCTTCGGGCAGCTCCGAGATTTTTATGTGCAGCGCGCTCCCTTTTGTTGTGCAGGCTTTTTTTCGCAGCTCATCCGCCATGCCCTCTACAAGCTGCATCGCCGCTCCCATTCGCTCCATGTTGCCCTGCATGGTGGACAAAAAGGCGGGGTTGAGCTTGGTCAGCTCCGGGATAACCTCCAATCTAATGCGGTTTCGCGCGTACTTCACCTGCCGGTTTGAGGAATCCTCGCGGAAGCGCAGGCCTTGCTCCTGCACGTACTGCGCAATGTCGGTGCGGGGCGCAAACAGCAGCGGGCGGACTACCTTTCCCTGCGCCGCCGCTATGCCGGAAAGCCCCCGCAACCCCGTTCCCCGCGCAAGGTTGAGGAAAAAAGTTTCCACGTCGTCGTTGGCGTTGTGCGCCACCGCAATTTTGTCGAACTTATGCGCTGCGGCTACGCGCTCAAACCATGCGTAGCGCAGCTCACGCGCCGCCATCTGAATAGAAACACCCTTTTTTGCGGCGTAGCCCACGGTATCGAAGCGCGTTACAAAAAAGGGGATATTTTTTTCGCCGCAGTATTCGCGCACCAATTGCTCGTCGCCGTCGGACTCCTCGCCCCGCAGCTGAAAGTTGCAGTGCGCCGCGCCCGCCTTGTAGCCCGCCGCCCGCAGCAGGTGCAGCAGCGCCATTGAGTCAACGCCGCCGCTTACCGCCGCCAGCACGCTGTCGGTAGCGTTGAGCAGCTTGTTGCTTGCTATGTACGATTTGAATTGCTGAAGCACCCTGTTGTGATAATTTTGAGTTTGCAACGGCGCAGCTCAGCGCCACATTTGGAGATTTCCTCTGGCGCCTCTCAAAAACTCCTCCGTTTTCATTCGCTTTTTTCCGGCAAGCTGCAGCTCGTCGATGCAGAGAAAACCGTCGGCGCAGGCGGCCTTGAGGAGCGCGCGTCCGTCGGAGACGAGGGCGCCGGGCTGCGGCAGGTTGCCGGTAGCCGGCTCGGCGTGCGCGGCAAAGATTTTTGCCTGCTGCGGGGCGGCTCCGTCGGCTATCAGCTCGCACCACGCCGCCGGATAGGGGCTAAGCCCCCGTACGAAGTTGACCAGCTCGCAGCCCCGTTTTTGCCAGCTGATGCGGCAGGTTTCCTTAAACAGCTTTGGCGCTGTTGGTATTTCGTCGGCGCCGCCCGCGCTCTGCGCCGCGGGCTGCAGGCAGCCGCTTACAACGTCATCTACGGTTTTCAGCACCAAGCTTTTTCCAATATCTTTGAGCGTATCGTGCAGCGTTCCGGCGGTGTCGGCGGGGGAGATGGCGATTTTTTCGGAGAGGAGGATTTTGCCGGTGTCAATATTTTCGTCAATAAAAAAAGTCGTTACTCCGGTTTCGGTTTCGCCGTTGATAATTGCCCAATTGATGGGCGCTGCGCCGCGATACTTGGGCAACAGAGAGGCGTGGAGGTTGAAAGCTCCGAGGCGCGGTATGCGCCACACCTGCTCGGGCAACATGCGAAAAGCCACCACAATAAACAAGTCTGCGCGGAGCTGCTGCAAGCTGCGCAAAAAAGCCTCGTCCCTCAGCTTTACCGGCTGCAACAGAGGGATTCCCCTCTCCAGCGCATACTGCTTCACCGGCGAGGGCTGTAGAAGCAATCCCCGTCCGGCGGGTTTGTCGGGAGCGGTAACCACCGTCACCACGTTGTAGCCGGCTTCTACCAACGCTTGTAGCGACGCTACGGCAAACTCCGGCGTCCCCATAAACACAATGCTACAATCTTTTGAGCTGCTGTTTTTCATTTTCTAAGGCAATATTCTTCTGATAAAAGCACAAATTTACAATTTTTTTTATTTTCTCCTTGCAAATATTGGACAAAATAGGTATCTTTGCTGCCATTTTATTCACAAATTTATTTTAAACAATATGGCTGTAAAAATCAGATTAGCAAGACACGGCAAGAAGGGTCACGCCTTTTACCACATGGTGGTAGCCGACAGCAGGGCGCCACGAGATGGCAAGTTTATTGAAAAGTTGGGTATTTACGATCCTAACACCAACCCGGCAACCATAGAGCTCAACTTTGAGCGGGCGCTGGATTGGCTCAATAAGGGTGCTCAACCAACAGAAACCTCACGTGCTATCCTGTCATATAAAGGGGTGCTGCTAAGAAAGCATCTCGACGGCGGCATCAAAAAGGGAGCGCTGACTCCCGAAGCTGCCGAGGAAAAATTTCAGGCTTGGATAGCCAATAAGCAGCTGAAAATTTCGACAAAGAAAAGCATGCTGGATAAGGCAAAAACCGAACGTAATAAAAGCCTCCTGAGCGAGGAAGTAAAGGCAAAAGAGGCAAAGGCAGAAGAGGTGGCAAAGAAAAAGGCGGAGCTGGCAGCAAAAGCCGCCGAAGCCGCTGCCGCCGTTGCCGCAGAGGCTACCGCCGAAGAGGCTGCACCTGCACCTGTACTTGCCCCCGCAAATCCAACCGCAGAGTAGCTTTTGATTTACGTGATATTCAGAAAAACGCTGTGCGCACAACGCATGGCGTTTTTTGTCGCCTTTACCTCAACGTAATTCGTTTTACATTTTTACGAAATGAGCATGACCCCTATAGGCAAGCTGCAAAAAACCTTTGGAGCGCACGGCGAGCTTCTGCTGGCGCTGTACGGCGACGGCGCAACGCTGCCGCAAAAATCGCCGGTGTTCGTCAACGTCGAAGGGCTGGATGTGCCGTTTTACATCAAAAATATTGCGGAAAAAGGCGGCAAATTTGTGGTGATTTTTGACGATATGGAGCAGGAGGCGCTGGCTGCGGAGCTGGTGGGGAAGGAGATTTGCGCAGCGCAGGCGGAAAGGCGCACCGCCTCCGCTTTGCCCGCCGCGAGCGAGGCTTGGCTTGGCTACACGTTTGTAGATGCTGCGCATGGCGTGATAGGCAAGCTCACCCGACGGTTGGCTTATCCGGGCAATCCGGTGCTGGAGCTCGCCACCGAGCAGGGCAAGGAGATACTTATCCCCGACAACCCGGACTTCGTTGTTGGGGTGGATAAGCGAAAAAAAGTTGTCAGCGTGCGCCTGCCCGAAGGGTTGGTGGAGTTGTACTTAGCGGATTAAGTATTCTCCCTCAAACACGGTTTCGGCTTCGCCCGTCATGTAGATGTGGTTGGAGGATGCGTCCCACTCCACCTCGAGGTCGCCGCCAAGGAGGTGGATGGTGGCTTTTCCGTTGGATAGCTTGTTGAGCGTTGCGGCGACGAGCGTTGCGCAGGCGCCCGTTCCGCAGGCCCACGTTTCGCCGGAGCCGCGCTCCCACACCCTCATGCGCAGCTCGGTTGCCGATAGCGGCTCTACAAACTCTACGTTTAC
Source organism: Prevotellaceae bacterium (assembly GCA_031290835.1). Classification (GTDB taxonomy): domain Bacteria; phylum Bacteroidota; class Bacteroidia; order Bacteroidales; family UBA932; genus JAITMY01. The sequence continues at coordinate 585 of JAISLN010000125.1, read as the reverse complement.
CTTTTCGGGAAAGAGCGCGTGGTTTTCTATCCGCGTCCCGAAGCGGCGGACGTCAAAATTCTTCACGTCCTCCACAAAGATTACGGCGTGCGGGTTTCCCATCGACACGCAGGTTACGGCAAAGGTTTTTCCTTCGACCTCAAGAGGAGCAGCAACTACGCGCTCTCCGGCAAGCAGCGTCGGTATTTTGGCGGGCGTTAGCTCGGGAGCGCCCATATCCACCTTCACCCTGCGTACTTTTCCGTTGTCAACAAAGAGCGAGAGGCGCTTTAGGCCGGCGAGGGTTTCGAGCGTGAGCTCCGTTTTTGTTGTCAGCCCCTTGTCGAATACGTATTTTCCGATGCAGCGCGTGGCGTTTCCGCACATTTGCGCCTCCGACCCGTCGGCGTTGAACATTCTCATCCTGAAATCCGCAACGCTTGAGCTGCAGATGAGCACCAACCCATCGGAGCCTACCCCGAAGTGGCGGTCGCTGATTTTTTGCGCCAGCTCGCGCGGGTTGGCTATCTCTCCCTTTGTGCAGTCAACGTAAACATAGTCGTTGCCTGCACCGTGCATTTTTGTAAACTTCATTTTTAGATAATT